>PUPH01000144.1 GCA_003553085.1 Thermoplasmata archaeon | reverse complement strand
GTGTCGAACTCCCACGCCACCGGAGATGTGAGCGGGACCGATGAGATAGGTGGTCTTGTCGCATACAACCTCGGAGAGATCACCAACAGCTACTCTACAGGAACGACTACCGGGGAATCGATGGTCGGCGGCCTGGTGGGATACAACGATGGTGATATCATATACAGCTATTCTGCAGGAACGACCACCGGAGGATCCATGACCGGCGGCCTGGTCGGATTTAACGAATATGGCACAATAGAGGATTCATACTCTAGAGGAGATGTCATCCGAAGAGCAGGATACGAAGACACAGACATCGGTGGTTTCGTTGGATTTAACGATGATGGAAGGATCATCAACTGTTACTCAACTGGTTTCGTTGGAGTGGAAGATGGTGATGAATTGACGGAGAACGGCTTCGCCGGAGCTATCGAAGATGACTGGGACTTCGAGATGACCGGTAACTTCTGGGATGTGGAAACCAGCGGCCAGACCGATACAGCATGTAACGCAACCGGTTTAACCACAAGCGAGATGATGACCGAAAGTACCTTCACCGACGCAGATTGGGACTTCGAAGATACGTGGTGGATGGTAGAAGACGAATATTATCCGCTCTTGAGTTGGCAGGGACCGGTTTACAACGTTGATTCAAGAGGCACATTCCATAGGATATCCGATGCAGTACAAGCACCTAGTACAGAGGATGGAGATACGGTTTTGGTATCATCTGGGACTTACAAAGAAAATGTGATATTATCAAAGCAGATCCGATTGATCGGTTCTGGTATGGATGAGAGTATCATCGATGCCCAGGGAGACGGATTCGGCATACTCGTGATGGCAAACAATACCTTGGTAAGAGGTTTCACTATGATGAACGCCACCAACGACGATCCCGGTGCTGGTATAATTCTCCTTAACCCGATATGGGAAGGAAACTACGATGAAGGAGGACCTCCGAATACTCATCCGATCGTGGGTGTTACTGTAGAGTACGTGAGATCCATGAATAATAACCGCAGTCTGATAATGCTTGACGCCCACGACAGTATCATCACCAACAGTGAGTTTTTCAACAGCACCTACGAAAACATCGTTATGATGAATTCAGGTGATAATACGATAGCGGACAACACATGTCGATACGGTGATATGGGTATAGCATTGATGGATTCCCACAACAACGAGGTATATGGTAACGATGCATTGCAGAACGAATTCGGGATCATATTGATACAGTCCGGTGGTAACTCCATACACAACAACACTGCAAACGAAAACCTTCCAACCGATGATTTCAGTGGTATGGGTATCGCTTTAGTCGAAGGTTCTCAGTACAACACCATTGCTGATAACACAATATCCGATAATGTGTTCGGCATATCTATGATGGATTCAACACATAACACATTCACCGGTAATCAGATGTTCAACAACGGCATGGTCATCATGGGTGGTGAAGTAGAATACTGGAACACCCATGTGATAGATGAAACCAACACGGTGAACGATTCTCCGGTACGGTACATCAAGGATCAGACGGGCGGAGCCGTTGAATATCCTGCCGGTCAGATCATACTAGCCAATAGTACTGATGTTACAGTGGATGGTTTTGAAATGACCGGTGCAACGGGAGGAATACTCATGGGCTTCTCCTGGGAGAACCATATCTCAAACAACATATTACACGGTAACTTAGCGGGCATGGCACTATTTAATTCGATTGAAAACCATATCTACGACAACGAAATATACGCCAATCAAATCGGTATCGTGTTGGAATCAGAGTCCCACAACAACACCATCCGAGACAACACATTGTACGACCTGTACGAAGGTATTCAGATACAGAGCGGCGACGGTAATCTGATATATCATAACGTATTCATCGACAACAACGTACATGCCCGGGATTCGGGGGATAATTCCTGGGATGCCGGCTATCCAACCGGAGGCAACTACTGGGACGATTACACCACACCGGATGAGTACGGCGGTGAAGATCAAGATGAACCGGGTTCGGATGGCATAGTGGATGATGAACGTGAGATAGAAGGAGGCGACAACGTTGATCACTACCCATGGACGAATCCACATTTCGAACTTCAGATCGTGGTGTCCGATCCGGAACCAGAAGATGGAGCGGATGGGGTGTCCTTGGATACGACACTTTCCGTGTATGTGGAAGCGGATGGACATCCCACCGAGGTCACTTTCTATCTAGATGGTGATGAGATCTATTCGGACACCATCACTGAAGACGGTCAGGTCGTCACAGATGCTCTAGACTTAGAATATGAAACAGGTTATGAATGGTACGTGATCGCAACGAACGATGGCGATAACAACTACACAAGAACTCCCGATCACACATTCACCACTTTGAGCATCTATGAACTCACCATCGGTGACATCATAGGACAAGGTACTGTAGAGGTGGACGGTGTAGATGCAGGAGTTGGCTGGTCAGGCGAATTCACCGAGGGCAGTGAAGTGACTTTAACCGCTATAGCTGACGATGGCTGGGAATTCGTCGAATGGACCGGACATACCGATAATATAGACGACGTGAACTCAGCTACCACCACTATCACCATGGAAGATGATTATACGATAACCGCTAATTTTGAATTGATCGAACACGAGTTGACCATAGATAGTACCGATGGTGGAGTGGTCACCGACCCCGGTGAAGGTACGTTCAGCTATGATCATGGAACACAAGTGCCGTTGACTGCCCAGGCGGATACTTATTATCGTTTCGTCGAATGGACCGGAGATACGGATGAGATCGCTGATATCTATTCCGCAAATACACATATAGTCATGAGTGATAATCATTCCATAACCGCAGTTTTCGAAGTCGATCAACAATTCGATCTGTATATAGATTCCACCGAAGGCGGACAAGTCACAGATCCTGGTGAAGGGCATTTTGTATACGATTACGGTACCCACGTTGACTTGGTAGCAGAAACTGATGTGGGCTGGGAATTCGTAAGATGGGAAGGTCAAGTCGACGAGATAGATGATGTAAATTCAGCCTCTACAACCATCACCATGTATGCTACGTATTCTATAACAGCGGTCTTCGAGGAGATCATAGAGGAGTACGATCTGACCGTAGAGATAGAAGGCGAGGGCCGTGTAGATAGATCTCCGGATGATGATACGTACGTAGAAGGGACTTGGGTAGACCTCACTGCGGTACCAGACGATGACTGGGAATTCAGCCACTGGTCAGGTGATGTGCCGGAAGGACAAGAAGAAAACGATCACATCTCGATATACATGGACGACGATAAGACCGTCACCGCACATTTCATATACATAGAGATGTACGAACTCACGGTGAATACCGTTGGAAGCGGTTCGGTAAATATATCTCCCCACCAGGCGGAGTATCAAGAGGGAACATTGGTCTATCTCGATGCAATACCCGACCAAGGCTGGGAGTTCAGCCATTGGACCGGCGACATAGGCGATGAACCTGAAGATTCCATGCACATATCCATAACCATGGACGACGATAAGACGGTGACCGCCCATTTCATCATAGATGGTGAGACCTACCAACTAACGGTGAACACCGAGGGGAGCGGTTCTGTAGATATATCCCCGGATCGGCACGAATATGAAGAGGGGACATCAGTAAGCCTCGATGCAATACCCGACCAAGGCTGGGAGTTCAGCCACTGGTCCGGCGACATAGGCGATGAATCAGAGGATTCTATGCAAATCTCTATCCTCATGGATGACGATAAGACGGTGACCGCCCATTTTGTCGAAGAGGATGACGACCCTGATGATCCAGATGACCCGGAAGACGAAAGAACCTTCATGGACACATTGATGGACTACTGGTGGATATTAGTGGTCGTAGTATTGGTCGTGATCGTACTACTGGCTTTAGCCATGAGAAAGGGTAAAACCCCGCCTCCGGTCGAAGATCAATTTTTTGAAGGAGACGGGCAGATGATGCCCGAAGAGATGCCTCCTGAAGAATTTGGTGGTATGGAAGAACCCCTGCCGGAAGAGGAGTTTGACGGCCAAGAAGACATGTAAAACCCCCTTCCTCCTTTTTTCCTTATCATCATGAAACGTTCGACCGAAAGATCGTTTACTAAGGGATTTACCATAGTATCAAATTCGAGCCACTGAATCATAGCTTCTTGATCTACCGATAACAAGTAAGATCATCCAAGAGACGTCACCATTTTACAAACACCTAGCAATCTTTTAATAGGTCCTCAATCCCCCCCCTTTCAACAGGTGTTTATCATGGCGAATATAAATGCAGATGAGGTCCACGAGACCCTGGGAAAATATATGCTTGCTGATGGATATGATCTAGTGTACGATCCGGAGGAGAGTCATGGGACATATTTTGTGGATAAGAAGAGTGGTAAGGAGTATCTGGACTTCTTCACCTTCTTCGCTAGTTTACCCATAGGCCACAACCATCCCAAGCTCATGGAAAAGAGTTTTTTGGATAGACTGACCAGGGCGGCATTGAACAAACCGTCGAACTCCGATATATACACGACCGAGATGGCGGAGTTCGTAGATACGTTCGCCAGGGTGGCCATGCCGGACGAGATGAAGCACCTTTTCTTCATATGCGGCGGAGCTCTAGCGGTAGAGAACGCCCTAAAGGTCAGCATGGATTGGAAGGTAAGGAAGAACTTCGCCAAGGGCTCCACCGAAGAGAGGGGAACACAGGTGATACACTTCAAACACGCGTTCCACGGCCGGAGCGGATATACCTTGAGCCTGACCAACACATTCGACCCTAGAAAGTATCAGTACTTCGCCAGGTTCGACTGGCCCAGGATAGACACCCCCAAGCCCACCTTCCCGATCACGGAGAAGGTGGAACGGAGGGTAGAGCTGGAAGAGAAAGAATCCATCCATCAGATCCATAACGCCATAGAGCGGTGCGGCGACGACATCTGTGGGATCATCATAGAGCCCATACAGGGAGAGGGAGGAGATGTTCACTTTAGGCCGGAGTTCATGCGGTCTCTGAGAAAGATATGCGATGAGAACGAGCTCATGCTGATATACGACGAAGTGCAGTCGGGCATGGGGATCACCGGTAAGATGTGGGCCTACCAACACTACGACACCCCACCGGACATATTCGCCTTCGGTAAAAAATCACAGGTGTGCGGTATAGCGGCCAACGGCCGTCTCAGCGAAGTAGATGACCACTGTTTCCAGGAATCCAGCAGGATCAACTCCACATGGGGTGGAAACCTAGTGGACATGGTACGTTCACAGCGGTACTTAGAGATAATAGAAGAAGAAAAACTGGTGAGGAACGCCCATAAGGTGGGATCCTACCTTAAGGACCAACTGAAAGGATTCCAGAACACCCATACCAACATAACGAACGTGAGGGGCAAAGGTCTGATGGTAGCCTTCGACCTCCCATCCACCGAGAAGAGGGACGAAGTATTCAGATCGACCTACGAGAACGGTCTTTTGGTCTTGAAATCCGGAGAGCGAGCGATACGGTTCAGACCTCCGTTGAACGTAACCAAAGAAGAGATAGACACCGCTATGGAGATATTGGATGATGCCATGAAAAACTAGCCGTGGTAGATTATACTACCGTCGTGGTCCGGCTCGTGCTCGACCTTACCCGTGGCGGCGTTGATTATCACTATGCCGCCCTCCGTACCTTCAACAGCCCACATGGGCACGAATACTATGGTAGGCCCCTCCAGCACGATCTCGTCAGGGACCACCTTCTCCTTCTCAACTATGGTGGCACCTTCCTCTTCCCACTCCTTCTTTTCCTCCCTCGAATACCTTTCATGAACGGCCTCCAAAGCCCTATCGTAGGCCTTTTCCTTAGAGATCTTCGGCTCTAATTTGAAGTGAGCCCTTTTGATATCCGACACACGCTCGAAAGGCTTATCCCAGAAGTACTTCTTTCCCGAGATGGCGTTCATATACATGGTCCCCTTCTTATCATCGACCCTGTATCTGAATATGTAATGTGGAACCAGCTCCAGGCGATATCGGTAGGCCTTGACCATCTTCTCACCGAGTTCCCGCACATCTTCGAAATCGATCAACGGTTT
>PUPH01000045.1 GCA_003553085.1 Thermoplasmata archaeon | reverse complement strand
TGTACAATAACATGGATAAAAGGATGAGGTTCGTAGCCATGCACCACCCGGTGTATCCGGATATGATCCACGATGATACGGTCAGGGATGCTTTCAGAGAGGCGGTCATGGATCACGATGTAGCCATGGTACTGGCCGGCCATACCCATTCTTCCGCCGTTTACGATGCCCAAGGGAGTCGCGTTACAGGAGATATGGATACGGCACAGAGACCACTACACGTGACCACCGGCGACGTTGGTCAGGGTTCGGGAGAATATAGATGGATACGGATCGATGGCGATGAGGTCGAGATGACGGTTCACGAGATATGACCGATGTCGTATATGGGTAAGTGTTGATGGCACATTTATTATAATCAATAATCAAATCAATGATAGTTATCCTAAACTATTAATACTAATGATATAATGCTATGTTTACATAATATTGGTTTCCTGAGGAGGAAAAATAAATGAATAAAAATGCAAAGATTCTGTCGTTTTTAGTAGTGACACTTCTAGTGATAGCCACCATTTCTGTGGTCGCTGGTGTGTTTACTGAGAGCGAAGATAAAGAGATTGTTTTAGTTACCCTTGATAGGGAGAACGATGTATCTAGGATTAGAGCAGCGGGTCTAGAAGTCCTGGAAGTCTATCCGAACTATGCTCTAGTGGAGCTGAGCAGGTCGGAAGAGAAAGATCTGAATTCCATGGGGATCCGGGTCGATAACAGACTTCCCTCAAGGACGGAGCTTTTCGTCAAAGGTCATCGATTCGATATCATGGACGGTCTTCCCGAGTTCTCCGACGAACTGACTATCGAGAACTACGAGCCTGGCACCGAGGGACTCTACATAGTACACACATTGGGTCCCGTGCATCCGAATTGGAGGGCCGACCTAGAGAAAGCCGGAGTCGAGGTGGTCAACTACGTACCGAACTACGCCTACGAGGTACGGATGACACCCGAGGAAGCCTCTTTGGTCAGCGAACTCGATTTCGTTGACTGGGTCGGTATATATCAACCGGGTTTCAAACTGGCTGAAAACCTTGAAACGGGAACGGTAAGTATCCGTCTGGTGGATGGGTTCGATAGGCACATACTCAACGATATACGGTCCAACGTGAACATCATATCCGTCACTGACTTGGCAACCTATGGAACGAACATCATAGCCGAGGTCAGAGACCAGGCGGTCTTCACAGAACTCGCCCGGCATCCTGATGTTTATTATATCTCTAACTACGCCGAACCCCAGCTGCTGGACGAGATGGCGACCCAGATAATCGCAGGTGGACTGTGGGTCTGGGATCCGGACGATGATCCCTACAATCCCTGGAGGGGACACAGCAACGAGTTCGATCACGGCGCCCACGTGAATCACCTGGGATGGACCGGAGACGGCCTGACGGTGGCGGTTGCGGATACCGGTATAAATCCCGATCATCTTGACTTCCAAGACAGAGTCATAGGTGGGTACTACTGGTCCGGTAACTCGTGGGTGGATGAACACGGTCACGGCTCCCACTGTGCCGGTTCTATCGCGGGAAATACATACGATGGAACGGGAACAACGGTCGACCAATTCGGAGTTATAAACAATCTGGGACCTTTCTACGCCGCCCAGGGATTAGCATACGATGCCGACCTATATTCTGTGAGGATATTCGACGGAGGAGGAGGATGGATCGGTCCTAACGACTACTTCGAGATAATAGAAGTGGCCGCCCAGAACACCGACTCATACATACATTCGAACTCCTGGGGAACCACCGTTAATCTTGGGGCATATCTTGACAGTTCCGAGGCCTACGATGCGGCTGTGCGAGATGCCGATAGAGGTACGGGAAACAACGAACCCATGGTGGTCGTAGTGGCAGCAGGAAACGATGGACCGGGTCAAAATACCGTCGGTGCTCCAGCCACCGCCAAGAACGTGATAGGTGTTGGTGCTACCGAGAACTTCATGCCGGAACCGGATTTCATCTACGTCGATAATCCCGACAACGTCGCCAGTTTCAGTTCACGTGGATGGACGGACGATAACAGGGTCAAACCGGATGTTATGGCACCCGGTGAAGCGATCATATCTACTGGAGAGGATGGACAAGATCATTACTACGGCTCCTCCGGTACCTCCATGGCATGCCCGGCGGTAGCCGGTGCGGCCACGTTGACGGTCGAGTGGTATGAGGATACGTACGGATACACGCCCAGTCCCGCCATGGTGAGGGCGCTGTTGATCAATACCGCTTACGATCTCGATGACGATAACGGCAACACCGGACCCATACCCAACAGGGACGAGGGATGGGGTATGGTAAACCTGCCGGCGTTGATGGATGCACCGTCTAGCTTTACGGTCGAAGATCAGAACTCTCTGCTGACCACTGGAAGTGTTGACGAGTTCATGATACAGTATGAGGATGATTCCGAACCACTGAAGATATCGCTTACCTGGGCGGACAAAGAAGCTTCGGCGGGAGAGACCTACGTACTGAAGAACGATCTGGATCTGGAAGTCATCTCACCAGGTGGAGACGTGTACCGCGGTAACGCCTTCAGCGGTGGTTGGACACAGCCGAACCAAGACACCATGAGCGACTTCGACACGGCCGGCGACGGATGGGACGACGTCAATAATGTTGAGAACGTCTATATCCATCCCGGTCAGCTTGAGAGCGGGACCTATACCGTTCGTATCATCGGTGCTAACATACCCGAGGATGCCAACAACGACGGATCCCCGAATCAGGATTACGCTCTAGTTATGTACAACGCCATGGACGAGATACCCGGTGTGCCACCGGAGATCACCGTTACCAGACCAGATGGAGGAGAGACCTTCACGGCCGGAACCCAGGAAGATATCACCTGGACCACTCAAGAAGGTGACGATCCTATAGATCATGTGGATCTATGGTACAGTACGGACAACGGTGACAATTGGGTATCCATCGATACGGGTATCTCCGATACTGGTTCGTACACATGGACCGTACCCAACGAGCACAGTTCCGAATCTTTGGTGAGAGCCCGTGTCAGGGATACGGCCGGCAGGAGTTTCGAGGACGTCAGCGACGATGTTTTCGATATCGTCGGGATACCGCCAGAGGCACCGCAAAACCTCGTAGTGGAACATTATGGAGAGGACTTTGGGATAATCTTCGAGGACGATGTAGAGGGCGGAGATCTCGGATACACCACAGGTGAGAGCGGTGGTACCGATGAATGGGAGATCCTACAGAACGGAGCTGCTGTAGGTAGCAGCTCGTGGGACTTCGGAGATGGCAACTACGCCGACCCACCCAACGGCGGTCGAAGCTGGTTGATATCTCCAGAGATCGATCTCACAGGTGCTACGGATGCCGAACTCAGCTTCCAACACTGGAGAGATTTCGAGGATTCCGGAACCCTATGGGACGGTGGCAATCTGAAGATATCCACAGAAGGTGTGGACGGTCCCTTCGAACTGATAGAGGACCCGAGCCCGGGATACGACGGCAGCATCGCAGGAGGATATAACAACCCACTGGCAGGACAACCCGGATGGGGACACGAGGAGAATTATTGGGAAGAAGTCACAGTGGATCTGAGTGATTACGACGACCAAACGATATGGATACAATGGGATGTAGGTCTAGACGATTGGGGTACCACCCACGAAGGATGGAGGATCGACGATATCATGGTGACGGCAAATATACCGGACCCGGATGGCGACGACCACAACCTGCTGACGTGGGACGCAAGTTCAGATGACCCCGACGAAGTCAGTCATTACAATATCTATCGATCTGAAGACCAGAACGGTCCGTGGGACGGAGATACGTTGATAGACACCGTCGCGGCACATGGCTCTCCACAGTATCAGTACATGGATACCGATAGAGGCATGGCGGACGAGATATACTGGTGGTATGTTGTAAGGGCCGTAGGTGTGAACGGAGTGGAAGAGGAGAACGAAGATGCCGTTCAAGAGCCCGGTGGAGTCGATCCAGCATCTATAAGTTTGACATCACCCACAGGCGGTGAACAGTGGTATGCAAATACACAGGAGGATATCACATGGGATACTGCCGCAGGCCAGGGAGATATCATAGGTATCGACATCGAATACAGTGTAGATGGCGGTGGCACATGGTCGGAGATTGCCATGGGCACAGCCGATACTGGAAGCTACCAATGGAACGTACCCGACGAATCCACCACTGAAGCGGTGATAAGGGTAACCGTTCATGACGACAACGATCTCAGTGACAGCGACAGCAGCGGACTGTTCGATATGATCGGGACTCCACCAGAAGCACCGACCGATCTGACGGTTGAACACTACGGTGCCGGAGAAGGTGGTGAAGAGATGCTTTATCCGGTTGTAGAGATAAGCGCGACCAATGTTCAAGGAGACGTCGAATATCTACAGTATGACCCTGAAGATGGAGCGGCCTACGACAACTGGTACGAACAAACCGCTATAGCCGACAACGAATTGGTAGTAGGATTAGACGTACCGTCGGGCGAGCTCGATGGTTTGCAGACCATAGGTGTACTGGTAAGGAGGACCGACAACAGCGGTCGTGTCCCCGAGCTGACCGTGGAGCTGCACCAGGATGGTGCACTCATCGATACACTACTCACAGAACAGGGCATCAACGATGCGACAGGTGTAGTTCACTACCTGGAGTTCCAAGCAGGAGACCTTGTTGACACATCCGGAAGTGGATTAGAACTGCACTTCAGCGCACCGCGTAGCGGAGGACCAGTGGCTGAGAGAAATGTAGTCGAGTACGGAGCCGTCGAATGGCAGGCTAACGTACTTGGCGGCGGTGGAGATGGTACGGAAGACAATCTCCTTACCTGGAACGCCAGTCCCGATGACGATGAGAAAGTGACACACTACAACATCTACCGCTCTGAGGAAGAAACAGGTCCTTGGGACGAAACCGCTATCATATATACAGTTGATGCCGATGGTTCCGCAGATTACAGTTATGTGGATCCCGATGCAGGCACCGCTGACGATATCCGCTGGTGGTACGTGGTACGGGCTGTCGATATGCACGGCCAGACCGATGGTAACGAGGATGCGGTTCAAGAACCGGGTGAAGATCTGCCAACCATGGAGATCGAACTGTTAGCCGATGGTCCTTCCGGAGGATGGAATTTCGTGTCCTTTAATCTTGATCTAGAAGACGACGATCTGGTGAATATACTGGAACACGCTGAATACGGCATATCCGGCAACTACGACCGTGTGATGTATTACGACGCATCCACGGACGGTTGGTACTCATACGTACCTGGAAGAGCGGAACACTTCAACAACCTGGAATTGTGGGATCACACCATGGGACTGTGGATCAGGATGATCGACGATGACATGCTGACAGTTCAAGGCAGCGAACCGGGTGAGACTACACTCACACTGGCACCAGGGTGGAACATGGTAGGACTGCCGAGTTCTACCGATGGCAACCACGACCTACCAGCTGAAGTGACAACGGTCGGTCGTTTCGATGCGTCGGAGGAATACAATATTGTGTACGTAGATGCGTCGGGCTTCATTTTCTCGCCCGGTGAAGGGTATTGGGTATACAATAACGCAGACCACAACGTTGACTGGGTAGTAGGATACTAAAACCCCCTTTCCTTTTTTTCTTTCTTTTGATATTATTTAGTGTATCTACATATAATAATATGCTTAGATAGTTTTAAATAATGATAAAATGTATCTCTATTTACAGGTTTAAAGACCTGATGAGGAGAAAAATATGTTGAATAGAAGGATCAAAATAGCCGCTTTTTTGAGTTCTTTGATACTGTTAGTTTCTGTACTGGCCGCAGGCACTTTTAGTACTGCCTATGACGGTACGGAAGATATAGTACTAGTAGGATTTGAGAACGCGGAAGATATAGCTAGGATTAGAGGAGCCGGCGTCGAGGTCTTGGAACGGTACCAGCGACACCTGTTGGTGCGTTCGGATCAAGAAACGATAAACGACCTGATCGCCCAAGGAACGGATGTGAGGACGATACCGAACAGAACCACGATATATTTGGGTGGATCGGGATTCGATATCGCTGAAGGAGAACCGACCGTTGCAGAGGATCTCAGGATCGGTGGATATGAGCCCGGAACACAGGGGCAGTACATCGTCCATATGATGGGACCCATAGCGGAGAACTGGAGACCCACACTGGAGCGCAGTGGTGTCGAGGTGATGCACTACATACCCAACTACGCCTACAGGGTGCGGATGACTCCCGAGACAGCTCGCGATGTGGAAG
Source organism: Thermoplasmata archaeon (assembly GCA_003553085.1). Taxonomy (GTDB): domain Archaea; phylum Thermoplasmatota; class Thermoplasmata; order Halarchaeoplasmatales; family Halarchaeoplasmataceae; genus Halarchaeoplasma. Next base: position 16,507 of record PUPH01000045.1, on the reverse strand, counting down.
ATCTTCATTTCGTCGATTGGGTCGGTGTCTATCAACCAGAGTACAAACTCCAGCAAGGACTCCGACCAGGATTGATCGAGGTGGGTATTATCCCCGGCGCAGAGATGGATACGTTTCTAAGTTTGAGAGACAACACAATTATACTATCCTATTCCGACACCAGGATCGTGAGTTTGATAGACTCCATGGATGTGATACACCAGATAGCGAACATGAACGATGTTGAATACATCTCAGAATACATCGAACCGGAACTGCACGCCGAGATAGATTCACAGATAATCGGAGGCGGTGCATGGATAATGGATGATGACAACGATCCGAGTACGCCTTACAGAGAGTACGGAGATTATGGTGCATACATCAACCAGATAGGGTACGATGGTGCAGGGGTCGTCGTCGCCATAGCAGATACGGGATTAGGCGATGGAACAACTCCAAATGCGGGGCATCCTGATTTCACAGGCCGTGTTATCGGCGGTCATGGTTTCGGGACCGCATCCCAATGGCAGGACGGACACGGGCACGGAACACACTGTGCCGGCTCAGTGGCCGGAGACACATACGGTGGAACCGGTCTGCAGTACGCGGGACACGGACCATACTATGTATCGCAGGGTCTGGCTTACGAATCGGATCTTTATGGAGTAAAGATATTCAGTGACGGTGGATCATGGATAGGTCCAGGCGATTATTTTGATATATTAGAGGTAGCAAAACAGAACGCAGATGCATACGTTCACTCCAATTCATGGGGCTCAGCATCCAGTGGTTCCTACGGGGCCCATGACCACGCATACGATGCCGCCGCTAGAGACTCGGACCGAGATGCACCGGGAAACCAGCCCATGGTGATCACGGTATCCGCCGGTAACAGTGGTTCAGGTCAGCAAACCACCGGCAGCCCGGGGAACGCGAAGAACGTTATCACAGTCGGTGCTGCGGAATCATACATGCCCGATGCAGGTAGTTATGGTAATGACTATACATCTGGAAACAACCCGGACAACATCGTAGGCTTCAGCTCTCGAGGATGGACCGGGGATAACAGGGTCAAACCCGATGTGGTGGCCACAGGAAGAGCCGTTCTAGCCACCAGCACACCCAACGTCGCAGGAAGCAATCTTTATGGACTCTACTCAGAAGACTCACGATACGAATGGTGTGATGGAACATCCATGTCCAACCCGGCCGCAGCGGGGGCTGCAGCCGTGACTACACAGTGGTACGAGGTGAATCGTGAAGAACTGCCCAGTTCAGCCATGGTCAGAGGGCTCATGATCAATACCGCCCACGACCTGGATGACGACAACGGTAATACAGGTCCTATCCCTAACAGAGACGAAGGTTGGGGTATGGTGGATATATCAAAGCTCGAGTACCCGTACAACGACCCGGTGCCGTTCTACTTGGAAGATCAGACCTCGGTTTTCACCGAGAGTCTGCAGATGGACGAACATATGATAATGTCCGATAGGACCGATGTTCCAATGAGGATAACACTCACCTGGACCGATAAGGAGGCACCGTCCGGAACCGGCACGGGTAGAAGTCTTATCAACGATCTGAATCTAGAAGTGGAAACTCCCAGTGGACAGATAATCCGTGGTAACGCATTCGACCTTTCCGGTGACGGTCAATCGGATGATGGTTTCACTTACCCTGAAGCAGATGTGATGTCAGATTTCGACTCTAGCGGTGACGGTTGGGACGATACGAACAACGTTGAGAACGTGTACATACACCCTGACGATGTAGAGATAGGGATATACACCGTCAGAGTGGAAGCCCGAGATATCGTGGATGATGCCACCAACGCAGGTCACAACAGTCAGGACTATGCACTCATCGCATACAACGCTTTAGAAGAGGTACCCGGAGAACCACCTTCAGTCACACTTACATCGCCTACCGGTGGAGAGGAATGGCACGCTAATACTCAGGAGGATATAACATGGACCACCGAAGAAGGCGACGATCCCATCGCTAACATAAACCTAGCTTACAGTATAGATGATGGAGATAGTTGGGACACCATCGATCCCGAGTTGGCAGATACCGGTTCCTACACGTGGACCATACCGAACCATCACAGCAGTGATTGTCTGGTCAGAGTGAGAGCAAGGGATGAACTCGGACGGACGGGCGAAGATATCAGTGGCCTATTCGATATAGTCGGTGTCCCACCAGCGGCCCCACAGGATCTATCTGTGGAGCATTATGGACAGTATCTGGAGACCGTGTATGAAGACGATGTTTCAGTGGACCTTGGATATAGCACGGGAACCAGCGGAGGTCTCGTCGGATGGGATATCAGAGATCACGGCTCAGTGGTAGGAGATCACTCCTGGGACTGGGGAGATGGACAGTACGATAAGGTAGGCGGAGCCGCCTGGCTGATATCACCGGAGATAACCATACCTGCGGATGCCGATGTCGATCATGGAGTAGAACTCACCTTCCAACATTGGAGAGATATCGCAGATACTTGGGACGGTGTCAACGTAAAAGTGTCCACCGACGGTTCGACCTGGGAACTGATAGAGGATCCGGAACCCGGTTACGACCATACCATAGGCACCGGGTACAACAACCCCATAGAGGGGCAACCTGCATGGGGCGGTTCTGTTGACTGGGAAGAAGTGTCTATAGATCTGACGGATCATATCGGAGAGACCATCCAGATCAGATGGGATGCCGGTGTTGAAGAATGGAGCGCCGACGGAGGAGCCGGATGGCGCATCGACGATATATTCATAGAAGCTATGATAATCGATGAGTTCGGAACGGATCACAATCTGATCACATGGACTGCCAGTGACGATGATCCCGGTGAGGTAAGTCATTACAACATATACCGTGCGGAAGAGAACGGCCCCTGGGACTCCAGTGCGCTGATAGATAGTGTGGAAGCCGACGGTTCCGAGAGTTATGAGTACGTTGATCCGGATAGAGGTACGGCGGACGAGATATACTGGTGGTACTTGGTAAGAGCGGTTGGCGAGAACGGTTTGGAAGAGGAGAACGAAGCATCTTCTCAGGAACCCGGAGAAGGATCACCACCCGATATTACACTCTTGTCACCAGACGGAGGAGAACTATGGCAAGCAGGTGAGGACTATGATATCACATGGACTTCGCAGGAAGGAGATGATGCCATAGAGAACATCAACCTGTGGTACAGTACCAACGATGGGGACACTTGGAGCACCATCGCTACCGGTGTTGAAGATACCGGTAGTCACACCTGGACAGTCCCCAACGATCCCAGCACTCACTGCCTGGTTCGTATCAGGGCCATAGATACAGCAGGAAGATGGAGCGAAGACTTCAGCGCGGATAATTTTGAGATACTAGGGATACCGCCATCACCTCCGCAGAACCTGGATGTCGGATTGGTCGGAGATTCCATGCAGAATGTATTCGAGGACGACGTATCGGAGGATCTAGGATATACCACCGGTACATCTCATGGAGAAGCCAGCGAATGGGGTATAAGACAGCACGGAGCTGCCCTAGGAGACAATTCCTGGGACTTCGGAGATGGTCAGTTCAATAAAGACAGTGACAACGGTATGCTCAGTTGGTTGATCACACCCGAGATCACCATACCGTCCGGGGCAGATCCTGATGAAGGAGTAACCCTCACTTTCCAACACTGGTATGAATGGGGAGATACGAGCCTCTACGATGCAGGTAATGTAAAGATATCCACCGACGGTCCCAATGGTCCGTGGACTTTGATCGTACCGGAGGACGGTTACGATGGAGAGGTGCCCGGCACATGGGGTAATCCTCTTGGAGGTGAAGAGGCCTGGGGCGGTTCTACAGATTGGACCACCGAAACATTCGACCTGACGGACCACATAGGCGAAACCATCCACATAAGATGGGACGCAGGAACCGAGGCCTGGGATGGTCTTGAGGGTAATGGATGGCGTATAGACGACATACTGATCCAAGCGCACATCCCGGGCGGTGAAGGCGATGAACACAACTTCATAACCTGGGATGCCAGTACCGACGATCCCACAGACGTGAGTCACTACAACATCTATAGATCGGAATCCAGCAGCGGTCCGTGGGATGGAACGACGTTGATAGACAGCGTATCCGCCGACGGCTCCGCCGGTTACGGGTATCTCGATCCAGACCGAGGGACGGCGGACGAGATATACTGGTGGTACGTCGTCAGAGCCGTAGGTACCAACGGTATGGAGGAAGAGAACACCGACGCGGTACAGGAGCCGGGTGCGGAAACCTCGACCATGGATATCCCTCTGTCCACCGATGCAGAAGGCTGGAATTTTGTTTCCTTCAATCTACTGCCGAGCGACACGTCGCTCGAAGCCATACTGGATGATCCAGACCTCGGTATAGCGGGCAGCTACGACAGCGTGATGTACTACGACGCATCCACCGACGGTTGGTACTCATACATACCTGGAAGAGCGGAACACTTCAACAACCTGGATGACTGGGACACCTCTATGGGTCTGTGGATACGAGTCAACGATGATGTAACCCTTACCATAGAGGGAACGGAGCCCGGCAGCACTTCTATTACTCTGGCACCGGGATGGAACATGGTAGGACTGCCGAGTTCGAGTACTGGTAATCACGGACTACCGGCAGAAGTGGATGTTGTGGGCTACTTCGACTCTACCGCGGAGTACAATCTGGCATACGACCACAACCCGGGTGCCTTCGAGTTCTCACCAGGGAACGGTTACTGGATATACAACGGTGCGGACCATAACGTGGTCTGGACAGTGGACTACTGAACACCAAAAACCCCTTTTTCTTTTTATTTCTATTTTTCAGAGAATATATGGGAAGTTGTAAGTGGCCTGAAAAAAGGATGAGTGCATGGGCTATGCCGATTTAAACATAGATGTAGGCGTATCGTTTATATATACTAACTTAATTCAAAGGTTTGTGTTCGAAAAACTGAGGGCCTTTGCAGACATGGGCAGGACTCAAGGGATCACCACAACAGGTGCGATCATACTCATGGGTGCCCTCACTTCAACTGCTGCTTTGGGTTGGCAGCATATTGTGTACCTCACTATCTACTCTACAGTAGCTCATATGGCACTTAACGTCTACATAGCCAAGGGTGACACGGTACTGGACTCGAACACATACGTACCATCGAGGAATCCGGTCACCGATGGCGTTTTGTCCGAAAAGATGGCGAAAAATTTTGTTTATGGATCCATCTTATTCTGTACGATATGGGTTTTAGGGTTAGCATTGTTCTTGGACCTCTTCTACGTTTTATTAACTCTGGTATGTTTCATACAATCATTTATATGGCTAATATGGTATGGATGGAAAGGAAAAGAATATCTCATCTCATATGATTATTCGTTTTCCGTTTCCTATGCATTCACAGTTCTTTTTGGCGTTTTTGCAATAGGAGGCATGCCGACGACCTATACATGGATATTTGTCGGGATCGTGATCATCGCACCCACTGCCTTTGCACAGTGGGAAAATGGCTTTAAGGACGTGAATGCAGACAGAAGTGTTGGAGTAAGAAGCCTAGCCGTTGTTACAGGGGTGGAAAATAACAAAAAGATCAGCGTGACTCACCCCTATTTTATCTACGGGCTAGCTTTAAAAGCCTCATTTGTACTCGTCTGTTTCATACCATATATGCTCTCGCAAAACATATATTATCTGGTGTTCTTACTTGCGTATGGTATCCCTTCACAGGCCTTCGTCATGTATAGATTTGCCACGAAGGAAAAGGCCATCCATCACAGGAAAACGATATTATTAGATGTAACTTTTTCGGCCATATTAGGATTCACTGCAGTTGTCGGAAAGATAGGGATACTATGGCTCTTTTTCGTCATAGGATATCTTATCGTCGGCTACCTTATCGGTTCTAAGGTCCAGTCCAAATGTGAGTTCAAATTCGGCAGGTTCAAAGAACAAGGATCTGAGGCTTGACAACTCTTCTCATTCAGACATTATGATCATATCTACCCACATCTACTTCACTTCACTAGTGAAAAGACTACATGTATTATCAAGCTTTATATACGCAACACTTGGATTTTTCACCATGGGATCCACCTAGATACCTATGGATCCCTTGCGCTAAGGATGGTATGATGAAAACTATCGAAAGGTGGTATATTATGTTTCGAAAAGTCAAGATGACCCCCCCTCGTAGTAATGCAGACCGAACTCCTGTGAGGGTACGACCATACTTAGATTGTCTGATGGGATCGGTACACGGAGACGATGAGAATGAACAAAGGCGATCTTAAATATACTGGTATGGGGATCAAAGCAAGATACCCAAATGTACCTCTTTCTAAAAGGATGAGAGCACTGATCCAGTTGTTTAGGCCGTTCACTCTTTTCGCTCCCATGTTGGCTGTTTTCTTTGGATCTATAGCTCAGATGGGATATGCGAGTGAGATGCATCTGTTGGGTGACAGGATATACGAACTCCTTTTTGCAGGGTTCGCTTTGATGATAGCACAGGCATCAGGACAGATCAGTAACCAGGCGTGTGACCCCCCTGAGCTCGACCGGATCAATGGCAAAGGCTATCGTCCTATACCGAGTGGTGTGATAAGCCAGGAAGAGGCTATCTCCATAGGATGGGGATTGGCCCTCTTTTCGATCTCGGGGGCGTTTTTGATATCCCCTCAATTTGGGATGATGGTATCGATAATCTATGTAGTTATAGTTTCATATAATTTTGAGCCACTTCGTTTAAAGAAAAGATTATGGCTAAATAATATATCCATGGCATTCAGCAGAGGATTACTACCACTCCCTGCTGCATGGGCGATTTTTGGAAATGTATTTGATCCCCTTCCTTGGATGATAGGTCTGTGTATATTCTTATGGGTACTGGGATGGCAGAGTGCGAAGGATATCGATGATATAGAAGGTGACGCAAAATACGGTATCAATACCCCGGCGGTTTATTATGGTATCGAGAAATTGAAGAAGATCATAATATTTCCATCAGTAGCATCGTTCGTGGTCCTCGGTTTATTCCTGTGGTATAATATCGTTCCATTTTACTCTTCCATCCTCCTTATACTTGCGATACCCACGTTAGTGATGCACATGTATTTTGGTAAGAGCAATGCGATAGAGCAATTAGAAAACAATATGGTCTGGCAGATATTCTATCTGGTTCTAGGGGGGTGGTTCCTTTTGACAGCCATTGCGCTGATTCTGTGATGGCCATCCCTTTAATTCAAACACGCAAATCAAACTGAAAATAAGAACACAAAAAAATGGAGGAAAAATATGGATAATAACTTTTTAGACGATGACTCGAAATGTGTTGTTCTATGTGCCGGAAAAGGCATGAGGTTAAGGCCGCATTCCGAAACGATCCCCAAGGTTCTACTACCTGTGAATGGAGAGCCGATACTGTCTCATGTAGTGGATTACTGGAGTAAGTATACCGACGATTTTGTTTTCGTGGTAGGCTATGAGAAAGAAAAAGTGATAGATTTTGCTCAAAAGCTACCGGTGAAAACTGAATTCGTAGAGCAGAAGGAACTCAATGGTATCGCCGATGCCCTCACCTATATCGAGGATCTGGTCAATGATAAGTTCCTAGTGGTCTTAGGGGACTGTTATATGGATGGAGAATTTGAGATACCCGAAGGGATCCAACAGGGTATCGGGGTGATCAAGGCCAAAGATGAAGATGAGATAAAACAAAATTACTCAGTCCAGATAAAAGGAGATGCCGTGGATAAAGTTGTGGAAAAACCATCACATATCGTGAACGATCTCTGTGGAATGGGCCTCTACCTATTCCAAAAGAAAGTATTCGATTACATCCCCATGACACCGCCATCAGATCTAGATAACAATGTTGAGATAACCGATGTTATACAGACCATGGCAGACCATGGTGAAGAGATCAAACCCCTGCATTTTGACGGAGAATACATCAACGTTAACACCCCTAGAGACCTTAAAAATGCACATGAGTATGAAGGTAGTGAAATAAGATGATACCGGGAGATCCGTCCGACAACGGTGGAACTATGAAGAAGGATAAAACCTTAGATCGCCCCTATCTAGACCGGTTAGAGAACACCGGCTTCAAACCTATATTCGTATTAGGTCTCCCCCGTTCCGGCACAAGTATCCTCTATAAGATGCTTACTAAAACCGGTTGTTTCAATGCAGTCGAATCATATCATGTCATAAATTATGACCAGCTCCTTTACAACCACTTGAACGGCAAAGAAGAACAAGCGCGACAGGAGCTCGATGATGAATTCGATAAAGAAGGCGTCGATGATAGAGGTATAGATAGATTAAATATCACTGCGGATTTTCCTGAGGAGTACGGATACATACTAGGCAGTGAATTGACTGAGATGTATATCAAACCTACCACCGTGGATAGGTTCACTGAGATGGGGAGAAAGATCCAATTCATTTCAGAAAAAGACGATCCTCTTCTACTTAAGAACCCATTTGATTTCCCGAATGTCAAGTATATAAAAAATAAATTTCCAGACTCTAAGTTCGTCTTCATAGCCCGTGAACCTATAGATATATTTGATTCTACTTTTCGCGCTATCCACCACCTGTTGAAATACAAAAATCCCTATTCTATGCGTATCTTCGATCATTACCGCCGATTGTACAACAGACGGGTTAGACTGCGTCTTATACGCTTCTTCTTCGACAACATGTCTATGCTTCCGCTTATGGCGATCACCAAAGTGGAAGAAAAAGCAACCGAGAGGTTCTTGGAGCAGGTCAAGGAGATCCCTGAAGATTCATATACTCATGTAAAATACGAAGAATTGTGTAATAATCCTCAAGAGACTATGGAGCATATTCTAGATTTCCTGGGGTGTGAGGAGGGAAAAGATATGGATTTTTCCTCATTCATAAGCCCCCGCGATACGTCAACGGAAGGATGTGTAAAAAAATTAAAAGGATATATCATGAGACACATGGATCACTACTGCGAATACTTTGATTATAACGGTTATGGATGATACCGGTTGATCAGTTCTCTTATCCTACGGGCACCCTTTGATTCACCGACTTCATCAGGTAACCGGTCAGCCACCCTTCTAGCGTTTTTAAGGTATTCATCATAATCACCGAATATCTTGTCGACAGCCTCTTCCAGCTCGTCGGTTGAGAAACTTTTCTTTTTTATCTTGATGGTAGTACCCTGGCGGACCATATTTTCCACGTTATACTGGTGCTCGATGAACATAGGTATACATATGGCTGGTTTACCTGAGTACGCAAGGGTCTGGACCGTTCCTCTACCGCCGTGGGTGATAGCCAGGTCTGTCATCTTAGATACATCTGCCAGTGAGACAAATTTTTTGAATAATATATTTTCATGGACCGAGGGAAGTTCTCCCTCGCTCAGCAGGTTGGTATAGGCGAAGATAACATTGTAATCCGTACCATCGAAGAGATCAACGATTTCAAGGAATATCTTCTTGACACCGGTGCTTCCCATGACTACAACTACTGATTTACCATCACCCTGTATGTGTGCCTTAACATCGTCGTCCACGTTCTCGGGATGGAACTCAGACGGGTTCCCATATACGATGGGGCCGATGAATTTTTCCTCCGGAAACTCTTCAGTAGGAGAGATATCTAGATAACTCAGATCATCGCATACTAGCGGTCGCTGGCCACAGTATATATCTTCATATGTCCGGAATTTATCCACACCGTACTCCGGTGCGACTTTATTGAATAAGCGGACTCCGAGTTTGTTATGCCGGAGATAGAATCGTATCAATCGATCCTTTAAAGATTCGGGTATGATACGGGTGAGCCCATTTTCAAAATTATCGATGAAGGTCGCCCATTCTTCGTAATATGGTGGGATAGCTGTCCCCGAAACCACCGATAACTGAGGTATACCTACAACCTGCGAGGAAATGGTCACGGTCAGATTGAAAGAACACACTATCATATCGATGCCTGTTTCACGGAAGGCTTTGACCTCTTCATCTACACATCTCCTTATATTTTCAGGAGGATAGATGGTACGCACTAATTGATGGAGTTTGTTCCCTTCGTTGAAGAATTCATCACTATCTTTAGAAACGCCATCCCAGATGTCATTGAGCTGTATAACTTCTGCATCAAGATCTTCCACCAGTTCTTCATAATTACCGCCGTGGCTGAATAAAACTGCGGAACCCCCTCTATCTATGTACTCTTCCGCCATCTTTATGACTGGGATAGCTTCCCCCATACTGAAAAAGCAGGGTAAAAAACCGACTAGAGGTTCAGTACTCTTACTGCACATATGATTTGGGTATATAGAGTATATGATATAAGTAATCAACGGTCGGTGAACGTTTACCCGATTGTGTAATAAAGCTTATATATATATTAATGCTACTTGGGCATGGTAGTTTTTAAAGTATGGTACGGAGGAAACTCAGATGAAAAAGATAGGCATCATCGGCGCTGGGCTCGGTGGTCTAACCGCTGGCGCCCTTTTATCTCAAAAGGGATATGAAGTAGAAGTTTTTGAAAAAGAAGGATTGGTCGGTGGGAGAGCACTTACGCTTGATGGAAACGATCTAACACTGCAAGAATACAAAAATATACTCCACCGTTTCGACATGTGGATGCCCTACTCAAAACCGTCTCTTGAAGAGATCTTTGAAAAAAATATGTTAGACGGCTACAGATTAGACCTAGGTTTCCACCTGCTAGGCTACGCTAGGGATGTATCGCTGACAAAGATATTGAATGAAGAGGGGATAGAACCCGATTATTCTTACTCTAAGTTCGGTGTGATCTCACCTAAGGGTGAAGTGATACAGGATTTCAATAATTCCTTAAGGCTCAGGGACAAGTTAAGACTTTTACCACTCCTAGTCAGGTTCTCATTTAGAACAGATGCGATGATCTCTAAGACCGAGAAGACACCGATAAGTGAGACCATAGATAAGTACTGTGGAGGTCTGATAAAGGATGCCCTCGGTACCTCCGCCAGGTTTATCTCTACTGTAAATGACCTGGATAAGATATCGACGGCCGAGGTCCTTGAAGTACTAAGACGGTGGGGTGGAGAAGCTGAGCCTACCGGCTATCCAAGAGATGGAAGCGGTACCCTTGCTGAAGGGTTGGCTGAGATAATAAAAAAGAACGGCGGAAAAGTCAACCTGGGAAGAGAAGTCGATAAGATCCTGATAGATGGAGGCGAAGCCAAAGGGGTTATAGTCGACGGAGAGGAAAAGAAACTAGATATAGTCATCTCTAATCTTCCAGTTCAAGATCTGTTTGAGATCGCTCCTGAAGAACATTTTCCTGATGCGTACGTGGACAAACTTGTGAATCTAAAAGGTAGCGGTAGTGTTTGTGCTTACTATGCACTGGAACACCTAGATGAGGATGTCTTAAGGAAACCCATCGCTTTCAGAGAGAAGAACTTGGGCGTAGATGGTGATCATGCTTCAGGTATAATCGATTTCCAGACGGTAAAACCGGAGATGAATATGTCGCCTGAAGGCGAATATCTAGTCCAGGCCTATATCATATGTACGCCTGAAGAAGCGAAGGATAAAGGTACGGTGAGGAAGCTGATAAAGGCTCTAGACAAAAATATGGAGATATTGGTACCCGGTTTCAGAGATGATCTAAAATTTGCTATCTATCCAACTATTTACCATCTGGACGGTGTGGCGAAGACCATCGATAATGAAAAGCCAACTTCGAACACGCCGGTAAAAGATCTTTACATGGTCGGAGACTGTATCAAGTCCTTTGGAATCGGCATGAATTGTGCAGTGGACTCTGCCGTACAGCTATCGGAACAATTGTGATCGTCACATCGTTTTAGGTTCGAATGCCGATGGGGATAGTGGCGGTCATACTGAGATGATTGTGGGGTGGAATCGACATACATGTTTACATTATTTTTATATGGTTTAGCTGGCCTGCTTCGGTGTGTGGACGATATGACTGTGAGAACTTCAGAAAAGCTAGGCAGACTTTTTATCTTGATAGTTATTTCCATCCTCTTTTTTTCGGTTTTAGGGCCGGTGTGTGCTAATTTAGAAAGAGGAGATATGGTTATAGATGATCTTGACCGAAACGAGATAACTGATGATGATTTAAATGGAACACCTAGTGCAGATGTGCCTACATGGAAGATAGGCAGTTATTGGACATATGAGAACCTCGTTTGGATGAATAATACAGAAGAAGAGCGATATTTGCACTTTGAGGATGTACTCGACCTCAAAGTCGACTCGATAGAGCATATCGACCACCAGGGGGAGACATATCTAGCTTATAATATATCCATAAAAGGTGAGATCGTTGATGGACATATAGAGACACAACACTTCGATATAAATATCGAAGGTGGATATATTGAAGGTTATAATCTACTAAGGATGAGTGATCTAGCTGTTGTTGAAAACCGTAGGTTGAGATATTATCATGGTCAAGGGCCCTTCGGTGAGCTAGAAGGATGGTCATACATGAATCAGAGTTACAGTTCTCCAGCGGAAACTTATGACTTCACGATAAATATCGCCGATTCATTTTGGGCTAACACGACCATACATGAATGGGGGTACAATAGGATCGAAGTTGGCGATAATACACAGGAGGATCATATTGAGGAGGATAGAAGCTCTCTAAGGGAAGCAACTGTGGATACTAAGGAACAAGTCCAAGTCCCAGCGGGTAAGTTCGATTGCTATTACATGACCAGCACTATATCGGGTGATAGTGATGGAACTCATGAGATATGGTACAACCCGGATATCGGAATGTCAGTGAAAGAGGTAAGCCACCTAGAGCAGGGTGATATGAGAAGAATACTCACGGATTACCAGTTCCATGAGACCTCTAACGAATTGACCATAGAACCATCAGAAGCAGAGGTCGGGGAGGAAGTCACTCTCTCAGGGCAGTTCCCGGATGATGCTAACCAGATCGTTATCATAGATATCTCTCAGGGAGCCGAACCACGAGATGCATGGGAAACTACCACCGATGAAGATGGATATTTTGAGAAGGTTATCGAGGTGCCCATGGCCGAGGACATGACTGAAACCACATATGAATTTTCATCTGTCGGTTTGATCGCACAGATAGACGGGGTCGAAGATAGATATGCTGTGGCCACTCTGAGTATACACCATGATAACAAACCGATGTTCCCTGAACCAAAAGATGGAACTTATGGAGTGAGTTTGGACCCTGAATTGAGCGTGATAGTTGGTCACCAAAATGGTGTAGAGATGGATGTATATTTCTACGATTCCGACGGGGATCTCATAGGGTCTGAAGAAAGTGTATCCAGCGGTGATTATGCTAGAACTACTTGGAGCGATCTAGAACCCGACTCTACATATGAGTGGTACGCCGTTGCCGAAGACGGCGTCGAAAATTACGATTCCGAGACCTGGAGTTTCACTACTGTCGGGGGAGCGAAATTCGATGTATATGTCGCTTCACCTGAAGACGGAGAAAATTTTGTTGAAGGAGATAAAATAACAGTGGACTATGAAGTGGAGAACACTGGGATAAGCGAGGGTACACAAGATATAGTGTTCACCGTTTATGATGATACAGGAAAGGTTTACGAAGATACTTACTCGGCAATACAGCTCGGACCTGGAGAGGATTATTCCTCCTCTTTCACCTGGCAGGGTGATGCTGGGATATACGATATGGTGGTGAACAGCGATGACGACAAGGATGAAAGGACCGTAACGGTTCTAGGATCATATGAGTTGACTGTTGGAGTGGATGGAAGCGGCACTACTGATCCTGCGCCTGGAGATTATACCCATATCGAAGGAGAAGAGGTGACGATAAATGCCAACCCTGATGAAGGCTGGTACTTCGACGGATGGGGCGGAACCGACAAGACCGGGGATGAGATAACTGTAACCATGAACGAAGATAAAGCTATCACAGCTTTCTTCCAAGAAAAAAGCTCCCTCCGATCATATCATCTCACGGCAGATGTTGACGGAGAAGGTAGCGTAGATCCTACAGAAGGTATCTATCACGACGGAGACATGGTGACGGTGGAGGCTACACCTGCTGACGGCTGGAAATTCGTAGAGTGGACTGGAAATGTACCTGAAGACGAAGAAGGGCTAGAGATAAAGATCACCATGGACGAAAACAGATCGATAACGGCCCACTTTGAAAAATTGGTAGCAGAATTTGAAGTGACCCACTTCGATGTTGAAGAGAACGGACTCGAATTAAACATAACAGCTTATGTTGAGAATGTCGGGAACGCCGAAGGGTCTTTAGGATTGATGATAGAGGGTGAGGAGGTCGAAAGTATAACCCTAGGGGTCGGTGAGGCAGATGATTTCGAGTATACTCATGAGTTTGAAGAAGAAGGAGAATATACTATAGAACTCAGCCATCAGATAGAGACGGTAAACGTTGAAGAATTGGGCAAGGATGATGAAAGTGACGGGGATAACGGTACGCCCGGATTCGATTTGATCCTGATGCTCTCGGGCTTATCCATAGCTCTGACCGCCTATAAATATAAGAAACGAAGACCATAGGCATGAGATGATGATCCTTTATTTACGATCTACCGTCTGCGACTTCACATGGTTTCAGGCTCGAACGCTGATGAGTGTAGTATAGAGTTGCTAGATAGGAACCACAGGGGTGGTACGAGTGCTATCAATATGATATAGGGGTGCAGGGAATAGAGCATCACAGGCGTCGATGCATACATGAAGATAACGATGAGACCTATCTTCTTTCTGACTTTACCCCTTACAAATTTATCCAGGGAGAACAACGTATGGATAAGATAGAATGTTATCCCGGTGAGTCCGACTAGGAGGGCTATCTGCCATATCAGAAGTGAGAATTGCTCTGATAGAATGACGAAAGGAAGAAACAACAGACAAGTTCTTAACCCTTCTATGGAGTAGCCCACGACCTTGAAAGATCTGGGGATGATCAAATTCCCATCTATCACCTTCGCTCCCAATCGGATGGCAAGTGTCCTACCACTACCTTCCGCGTCGTGGTCTATATCCTTCAAGGCGCCGTTTATCATGTTCATAAACAACACTTGTACACTACCTATAGAAGCTACTATCCACAGGATCGGAGTCGAGAACAATTTTTCAGTTGATACGGTTGCCCCACCGAATATTATGAGGAAGAAAACGGCACCTGTCACAAAGATATCCATCCCGGGGTATCTTTTGCTTATGAAATTATAGAAGGTTGAGAGGAGATCTGCAAAGATCAGTATCGAAATGATGATTATGAATGACCAAAGCTCTTCGTAGAAGAATAGGGCTAAGACCCATGATAAGAGCATCGCTGAAACTGCAAAGTAGGTAGCCTTCCTTCTCGTTATCGTTCCGCTGACCAGTGGTCTTGCCTTCAGGTCTGTCGATAGTTTGTCTACATCGACATCTATGACGTCATTCAGCACAAAACCAAATATGTGTGAAAGACAGCCGATAACAAAGAGGATCATAACGCCAAGGATCGATGTTTGTCCGACATTCCACATGGCTAAGGCCCCGAATATTGGCGCCACCCCTGTAAGGCCCATGTTGAAAAGTCGTGAAAGTTTAAGGTACTCTTTTATCATCTGGGAAGATAATAGGCATGGGGATTAAAAAACTATCGAAATCTATTCTAGGCAAATATTAAATAATTTCTCTCAACTACACTCTTTGATGGATTTGATCGGGAATTATGAAGAGAAACCATTCCGAAAAGAACAGCAAAATCGCGCATTGATAGTGAGAGAAGGACGACTCAAACCATCTATACGAGCTTTGATCGAAGTGGATGTTACTAGAGCACGAGAGATCATCCATGAAAAGAAGAATGAAGGCATAGATGTATCGTTTACCGGCTGGCTGGCTAAGTGCGTTGCGGAGGCGGTGAGTCGCCACAAAAAGCTCAACTCTTATAGACAGGGCAGGAAGAAGATCGTAGTCTTTGACGACGTAGATATCGCGATGCCTATCGAAAGAGAATTTGAAGGTGATTATACCGTAATAGGGTGTATATTGAGAAGGACAAACGAAAAGAGTGTCCGAGAGATAACAGACGAGATAAGAAGGACACAGAGTGAAAAAATAGATGGTGATGTTCGGATGTTGGGGAAAGATTACAGTAAAACCAAAAAAAGATTGTTGAATATCCCAACATTCCTAAAGAAATTGGCCCTGAGATATCTTAGGAATAATGGTTTGAAGAAAAAGAAACATCTAGGTACTGTGGGTATCACCTCTATAGGGACCGCGGGAAAATGCCCTGGATGGAGTTTCCCTTTAGGAGGGATAACTTCCACGGTCATCGGTGTAGGAGGGATCACAAAAAAACCCGGAGTCATCGATGATGAGATCAAAATCAGAGAATATTTACATCTCACGATCATTGTGGATCATGACCTGGTCGACGGTGGGCCTTTAGCCCGAGCCGTCGATACAATTACTAATCTTATGGAATCTGCGTATGGGCTGCGAGATGT
>PUPH01000161.1 GCA_003553085.1 Thermoplasmata archaeon | reverse complement strand
CGGGTATGCTGGGTGTGCAAGATGTTCCCGGACGATTCGTTCGTATGATACATAAACTATCGGAGGGAAATCCCCTATTCATCAAAGAATGCATCAAAGGTCTGTTGGAGGATGGAAATCTAGATCCCCACAAGAACCGATACCCGGAAGATCCCAACAAGATCAATATACCTATGATCATCATAGATATCATCGATCGGCGGTTCGATCACCTTTCAGACGAGACAAGAAGATTGCTTCACCTGGGCGCTGTGATCGGCGAAGAGATACCTTTTGAACTCCTTTTAAGATGCAGCGGATTGAATGAACTCGACGCCTTCGATCACATAGATATATTATTGGGAACCAACATCTGGGAAGAGGACCCTGAGGAGGAGGCCTTCAAATTCTCCCACGCCCTGGTCCATCTAGCAGCATACAAGAGTGTTCCAAACATAAAAAGAAGGCATCTTCATAATAAAGTGGCGGAATCCATAGAGGTCCTTTATGAAAGCAGTATCGAGGAACATTATTCAGACCTAGCCAAACATTTTGAGTACGGTCAACGGATCGAGGATGCTATGGAATATTATTTCAATGCGGGAAAACATGCTGAAGTACTGTATGCACAGGAAGACGCTTTAGAGATGTACAAAAAAGCATTGGATCTATGTGATAAGTTGTCCAGCGTAGATTGCACTATGTTGATGGAGAGTATAGGGGACGTCCACTCGGTTTTGGGTAATTTTAGTTCGAGTAGGACTTATTACGATAAGATATTGAACGAAAATTGTGATAAAAAAGTGGAGCAGAGGGCATATCGAAAACTCGCAAGAACATGGGAGAGGCAGGGCGAATTCAGCGTAGCCATCGATCTGGTAGATAAGGGTTTAAAGGTCGGTGGAGAGAAAGATAAAGAAGAGATGTGTAAACTATACGAAGTCAAAGGTTGGGCGCTGATGCAGTTGGGGGAGCTGGACGATGCCATGGAGATGTTCGAACAAACAAAACGTCTTTCGAAAGAGCTGGGTGACGAAGATCTGCAGGGTGACTCTAATCACAATCTTGGTACCCTGTTCATCTTCAAAGGGATGTTCGAGAAGGCATACCAACATCTCAAAGAAGCTGTCAGCATACGTGAAGCCTCCGGTAACACCCATGACTTAGCCAAATCACTGAATAACATAGCAGGTGTCTATAAATCCAAGGGTAATATCAAGAAGGCCATGGAGGTATATGAAAGGAGCTATGAGTTACAGGAAGAGATAGGAGATATGGACGGCATGGCCGGAGCGCTCGCTAACCTTGGAACCCTGCAGTACCTCCATGAAGACTTAAAAAGTGCGGAGGAAAATTTCACACAGGCCCGTGAGATATTCGATAATATCGGTGACAAGAGAGGGGTGGCCATGACCATTAATAACCTAGGTGTGGTATACATGGAATTCGGTGAATTCGATACCGCCCTTAGCTACCAAAGGGAAGGTCTATCGCTCAGGCAAGAGATGGGTGATAGACAGGGTGAGGCCATGTCCTATGGTATGATGAGCTCGATATTGTTACTGAAGGGGGAGCTGGAGAATGCTGAATCCTATACCCGTAAAGGGTTGAAGATCTTTGAAGATATGGGTGATATGAACGGCATAGCCCTGGCGGGAGGCATACTCGGGGATATCCTCCTTGAGAAAGGAAACATCGATGAAGCTATCCAGCATTACGAGAAATCCTACGATATGCAAAACGCCATCGG
Organism: Thermoplasmata archaeon; assembly: GCA_003553085.1. Lineage (GTDB taxonomy): Archaea > Thermoplasmatota > Thermoplasmata > Halarchaeoplasmatales > Halarchaeoplasmataceae > Halarchaeoplasma. Next base: position 21,117 of record PUPH01000161.1, on the reverse strand, counting down.
TCAGCGTTTCGAAAACATAGGTAACTGTTCAAGATTGAGCGAGGCGTATCTACTCAGCGGTGAGCTTAAAAGATCTAAAACTTATCTTGATGAAGGTCTGAGTATCGCTAAAAGGGCCGGGGCCGATTACGGCTATACAGTCTGTCATAGGGTGAAAGGGATGCTGTTGAGAAAAGAAGGTAAAGTTGAGGAGAGCATAGGTATATTGGAAGATGTGGTACATAAGCTCGAAGAGATCGGAAAAAAGCCAGAACTCGCCCGGAGCTACTATGAATTGGGTCTGTCCCATATGCAAGTCGGTAAAATGGATAAGGGACGGAGCTACATAAAGACTGCCGGAGATCAGTTCGACGAGATCGGTATCAGATCATGGAAGGAAAGATGCGACGACCTTCTGTCCTCTCAGTGAACCAGGTCTGATTTTTCGTGTTTGGCGATGATTTCGTCAGCCAACCTTTCTATCTTCTTTAGATCACTTTCTGATGGATGGCCTTTGATCACCACGGGTTCAAGCATCTCGGCGTTAAGATTTTTCAAAGTTTCCTGGATCATCTGGGGCATCCTACCCCCCCATCCGTAAGAACCGATGAGAGACACGAATTTAGTCTTGGGACGCAGTGCATTAGCGAGATATGCCGCGTACAGCGCTTTGGGATGGGGGCCCGTGAGTACCGTTGGTGTACCAATGATCACTGTTGCCGCATCGACTAACGACATGGCGAGATCTCCCAGATCTGTGGTTGTTAGGTTGTAAGGCGTCACTTTTGTTCCCTTGTTCATCAGGTGATCAACGAGATGCTCGACCATGTCTTCCGTGCTGCCGTGCATGGATACATAGGGTACGACCACTTCGTCCTTCACCTTGTCTGAGGTCCAATCCTTGTAAGCATCGATTATGAAGCCCGGTTCGTCATAGATGGGTCCGTGGCTGGTGGCTATGATATCTACCTCTAGTCCGTCCAACTTCTGCAGATGTCCTTTTATCAATCTGCGGAAGGGCATCATTATCTCGGCGTAGTATCGCTTGGCGGCCAGGTAAGTTTTTTCCTTATCTCTAACGAACAGATCGCTGGTCGCTAGATGGGATCCGAAGAGATCGCAGGTGAAGATGATATTCATCTCCGGTAGATAGGTACACATGGTTTCCGGCCAATGCACCCATGGAGTATAGACGAAGCGTAGTGTTATATCTCCTAAATAGATCTCTTCACCATCTTCTACCTCGATAAATTTCTCCTCTGGGATATGCAAGTGCTCTTCAAGCATCCCCTTGCATTTTGGGTTCGTAACGACCTTAGCCATGGGATACTTTTCCAGTATCGCCGGTATGGATCCGGAGTGGTCTTGTTCCGCGTGGTGCGATATGACGTAATCAAGGTGATCGATATCAAGGGAGTTCAGGTTATCCATCAGAACCGATACCTTGGTGGGATCCACAGTGTCCAGCAGCGCGATCTTATCGTCACCCACCACCAAGTATGCATTGTAGCTCGTCCCGTCGGGTAATGGTATCAATTCGTCGAACAGTTCTCGATCCCAATCCACCGCACCTACTTCGTATATTCCTTCTTCTAACTTCTTCACAGCCATATTAATCACTCCTTTGTAAATTCTTCACAACCGGCTCCGCATACAGGACATCTCCAGCCATCTGGTAGATCATCAAAACAGGTACCTTTCTTCACACTTCCGATTATATCTCCTCTTTCTGGGTCGTAAACGTAAGAGCACACATCGCAGCAGTATTTATCCATGCTCATAGTAGTTGTATCATCATATATTTGTCTTTCCGATAGGATTTTATACGATGATAAGATGAAAGGACATGCAAAGAGAGCATCTAGCAGAAGAAGTGATGACTCGTATCAGAGAGGAAAAGGTGAAGTTCGTAGAACTACAGTTCATGGATATCCAGGGTATGGTGAAAACTGTTTCAATACCTGCAGCGCACCTACCCCATGCCATAGAAGACGGCATCCTCTTCGACGGCTCTTCGATACTCGGGTATGCGACCATCGATGAGTCCGATCTGAGGGCGTATCCTGATCTCAACACATTCTTGATCTACCCCTGGAGTAACAACAGTATAAAGACGGGGAGTATGATATGTGACATATACGACTCCGACGGAAACTGGTTTCAAGGAGATCCCAGGTATGTTTTAAAAAAGACCATGGATCGGGCCAAAGATATGGGATATTCATTCAACGTAGGCCCCGAGTTCGAGTTCTTCTTGTTCAGGCATGACGAGAACGGTGATCCCACCAACATACCCGACGACAGCGGCGGTTACTTCGATCTGATGCCTCTGGATAAGGCGGAGAAGGTGAGGAAAGAATGCAGTCTTTACTTCGAGGATATGGGGTTCGAGGTGGAGGCCTCGCATCATGAAGTTTCCGCGGGACAGCACGAGATCGACCTTCGATATGGAGAAGCCCTGCGTATGGCGGATCAGATACTGACTTTGAAACACTGCATTAAAACGGTGGCCAAGTTGAATTCACTGCATGCAACATTCATGCCCAAACCCATCACGGGTGTCAACGGTACTGGTATGCACATACATCAGAGTTTCATGGATGAGAACGGTAGGAACGTGTTCTACGACCCGGATGACCCCCATGGTATGAGTGATCTGATGAGACATTATACCGGAGGTATCTTGGAGCATGCCAACGAGGTATGTGGTGTCCTTGCGTCCTGGGTTAATTCTTACAAACGGTTGGTTCCCGGGTACGAGGCACCGGTTTACATTTCCTGGGCACATCTGAACAGAAGCGTCCTGGCCAGGGTTCCCGCCGGCAGAGGTAAAGGCACCAGGTTAGAGGTCAGGAATCCGGATCCAGCTGGGAATCCGTATCTGCAGTTCGCGGTACTGCTTGCATCCGGTCTGGACGGTATCGAGAATAAGATCGAGCCTCCGGAACCCGTGGAAGATGACATATTTTCCATGAGTCACAAGGAGAGGGATGGTAAAGGAATACATTCTTTACCGGCCAATCTGGGACACGCCATCTCTTACATCGAAGAGAGTGACTTCATGAAGGATGTACTGGGAGAGCATCTCCATAAACATTATCTCCATGTGAAGAAAGAAGATTGGAACGATTACAGGCAGCAGGTAACCGACTGGGAAATAAAGAAATACCTGGCCACCCTATGATACGTATATGGCGTTTCCCCAACCCCTGTGGAACAAAAGGGCTCTATTGACCAAGGATACACTGGTCGTATGTGATCTTCACATCGGGTACGAACGGGAACTCGAGAAGAAAGGAGTTCACATACCATCCATCACCCCCAACATGGTGGAAGACATACGGGATATGATGGTCCAGAAGGGCGTAAAAAGGTTGGTGATCAACGGAGATCTGAAACATACTATACCTCAGGGAACATGGCAGGAGTACAAGGAGATCCCTGAAGCCATGGACAGATGGTTGAAAGTGGTGGACGAGGTACACGTTGTATATGGGAATCACGACGGCGGAGTGGACGAATATCTTCCCAGTGAAGTTTATATACATGATTCTAGGGGATATCATCTTGATGGTGTCGGCTATTTTCACGGTCATGCCAGACCGGATCCGGAGGTGTTAGGGTCTGATATATTGGTGACCGCCCACAGTCATCCGGCGGTGACCTTGATAGATAGCCTTGGTCAGAGGAACAAGTTACACTGCTGGGTACGTGTGAAATACTCTCTTGACGGTGAACGTGGCGAGGTGGTGATCATGCCCAGCTTCAATCATCTATTGGGTGGTACCAGCATAAATGAAGACGGGTATCTCGGTCCCTTCTTCCGAGATATCGAAGTGATCGAAGAGGACGTTTATCTGTTGGACGGTACTCCCTTAGGGGGTATCAGCAGTAAGGACGGTTCTCGTCCAAAGTGATTGGTATGGCCATGCACACCATGGCGGTGGAAAGCCCCAGGTTCTTGGCCGCCAGCCCTCCTTTGATCATCACGGTAGCTCTTGCATTGTGTATGCTGGATGTTTTCAACGCGCTCCCTATGGCGATACCCAGGTCTAAGAGTCTATAAACACAATTTGGTCCTTGGAATATACCTTGGGCTGAGGCAGAATTGAATTCCTCGCAATCCTTGAAACCGCAGGCGCGACAGTTCAACCCCAGTGCTGGATGCTCTTTTAGACCTACCAGCAGGACGGCATGTGACTCTTTCTCTATAGATTCACCATATATGGCGTATTCTTCATCGTTCAGTTCGTCGGCTAGTTGATACATCTCCTCCGACAACATCTCCCTTTCCGCATCATCAAGTACAGATATCTCTAGATACGATACTCCTTCGGCTTTGGGTGCCGTGCTCGCAGACGCTTTCATAAGACTCGATGTGATATCCACTGCTTTCTCCATTTCATCACCGTTCATGCTTATCTCCTAACATACTTATTATTCTATCGATTGGTTTTAGAGCTCGTCGATACCGAGTAAACCTAGGACGCCGCCCAAGAGGGCTATGAAACCAGATATGGCTCCTACGGAGCCCCCTAATACCATCAGTATAAGACCGAATATCCCTGCATAGATCAACCAACGTGTGGGAGTTCTTTCCAGGTTGAGATTACATATCAACAGGAAATATCCAAAAGAGATGTTTACCAGGAATTGAAAAAGGAAGATCAGATCTGTTTCAGTGAGGATGGAAACGAAGAAGTGTGTTGCTCCCAGACCCATGGCCACGTACCCACCTATGGATATCAAAACCCCAGGTATCGCCATCTTTTCCATGTCCGCTATGGACTTAGGTGCGGCTTCATAGACTTCTTCAAACGTGTCCAATTCCATCACTTCTTAAATGTACTCATGTCTTATTTAACTATGACGATTCAAAAAACAATTATAACCGTCCATCTATCAGGGGCCATGCGATTGATAGTTTCCTCTAAAAGCGACCCTGCCAGCCAGAACATAAAGGAGAAGATGCTATCGCAGGGGTGGGATGTAATAGGAAGATGGAAGGAGGAACCGGTATATCGAAAAGGGAACGATATCCTCGCTACCGTGGAACGTCATCACATATACGTGGATAACGTCGATAGCGAACTACGGGCACTTGTGGGAGAAAGTTTCGATCTGGTAGTTTACATCTCAAAACATGCCTCTAAGGCGGGTATCCATTCGTTGACGGTCCACCCGATCGGGAACTACGGCAAAGCGAAGTTCGGCGGAAGGGATAACGTACTGGTCCCACCAGCACCTCTGGAGATGAACTCGGCGTTCCATCTATTGAGAGAAGAGGCCCGGAAAAGAGGATTGGATCAGGATTACGAGGTATCTCTCGAAGTCACGCACCACGGTCCTTTCCTGAGTACGCCTACATATTATATCGAGATAGGCAGTGATGAAGATTCATGGACGGATACATCTGCCGGTGAAGCCGTGGCCTCCGCTGTTGAGAGGCAGGGCGAGCAGAGGGTGAAAGAGATGCCTGTCGTCGTCGGTGTGGGTGGAGGACACTACGCGCCACATTTCACGGACATGATCAAAGAGAGGGATGTTTCGGTTGGGCATATCGTGCCGGGATGGGCACTGAACGACCTCAACGAAGAAAACCTGCGGATGGCTCTAGAACAATCAGGGACCGATATGATCTGCCCGGATCCTGGTGGGGTGAAGAGCAGCGTCGCGGACAGGCTTAAGAGATGGAGTGCTGAGATCGGTGCCGAGATCGTGGAACCTTCTATGTTCTAGTGACCGTGAACAACAGATTTATTATAATCCTATGATGTGGAGTTCATGAACTGTAAGTCACCTCGGTGATGAAGTATCAGTGATAATATGATAGATTTCTCCGATTACCTGGATGCCGAATGGGTTCCGGCTTTGGGCTGTACCGAACCCGCCAGTATCGCTCTGGCAGCGGCCACCGCATCGTCTCAGTCATCCGGTGAGATAAAGAGCGTACGGATATCCTGCGATCCACGGATGTACAAGAACTGTTACGCTGTCGGTATCCCCTTTTCTCAGGGTAAAGTGGGAGGTCATTGGGCCGCAGCTCTTGGTAGTCTAGCCGAGGATCCTTCTGTTGGTTTAGAAGTGTTCAAAGAGAACTCTCCCGAGCGTATAGACTCTGCTGCATCATTATTGGACGGTGGAGCGGTGATCATCGACGTGGATACCGATCATCAAGATCTGTGGGTCGATTGTTACGTTCAACGTGAGGAGGGAGATGGTAGAGCGGTGATCGCCGGTAGCCACAATTCCGTCGTCCGGATAGAGCGTGACGGTAAGATCGTGGTGGATGAGATGGAGGAACTATCGGGGTTTAGAGAGAACTCCATGCAGCATCGGGTGGCAGATATAGGTATGAAAGGACTGATGGATCTGGCCCGTTCGATAGATGAAGAAGAGCGCCTCCGCTTGGAAGAGGGGATCGAACTGAACATGGCCATAGCAAAGCACGGGGAGACCCTATTCCCTGATAGATTTTCGAAGTGTGGGTCCTGCGATCTCCTTGAAAAAGCTCCTCGTTTGGTATGCGGTGGTGTCTATGCACGCATGTCGGGGGAGGATTTTTCGGTCATGTCTTTAGCTGGATCGGGGAACAAAGGGATAACCGCAACGGTACCTTTGGTGCTTTGGGCGAAACATCTAGGGGTTTCCAGAGAACATATGCAGGAAGCACTGGCCCTTGCATGCTTGATGACTTCTGCAACCACAAATTATCTAGGTACACTGTCCGCCATGTGTGGATGTGCCAACGCTGCCGGCGTAGGTCTAGCCGCCGGAAGGATATACCTTGAAAACGGAGATGAAGACACCATCGCCAGGGCCGTGAACAACATGGTGGGTAACCTGGCGGGTATGATCTGTGACGGAGCAAAGATCGGCTGTGGTATGAAGGCTCTGACGGCGGTAGATGCTGCCTACCGATCCACTGAATTGGCCCTGGCCGGAGTCGGCATACCGGTAACGGATGGGATCGTAGGTAGCAGCATACATGGATCCCTCACCAACCTTGGAAAGATAGCTCAAGAAGGAATGGCGGTGACCGATGAGTCCATACTGGATATAATGAAGTCCAAGCACCTTTTGGATCGGTCCTAATCGACCTTCTCCCATTTTTGTAGTTCCATCACCACTGATAGTGTTCTTCCCTCTTTTATCTCCTGGCGAACCCTGTTCTCCCGCTCCATGACATCGAGGGCTCTATTGGCGATCATGACGGCCTCCTCCTTTGGGATGACCATGACTCCGCTTGAGTCCCCGATGATCCAATCGCCTGACTTTACCCTTACACCTCCGCACTTGATATCAACGCCTATCCCTCCATAACCCTTGGGTTCTCCGGCATCCGACGCCTTGTGTTTCGCGAATATTGGAAAGTCAATCCCGTCTATATCGCCAACATCTCTGACCGCTCCGTCTATGACGATACCGGAAACTCCTTTCATCTTGCAGGACCATGACGCCAATTCACCCCATACAGCGGTCTCTCCACCATCCGCATCGATCACTATGACATCACCCTCCTCGGCCTCCTCTATGGCTTCCACCGGTTTGGCCCAGTCTCCGTCCACCGTTTTGACGGTTATAGCTTTCCCTACGATCTTCTTTCCACCCGCCGTCATCTGCTTTATACCTTTCATACAAGGCGCACGGTGCATGGCATCGGAAACGTTGGGTGTGGATACCTTATCCAACGCCTTTATTATATCCTGTGTACCATACTTCTTCGACACTTCGGAGCTGATGCTGACCCCCTGGTCTATCGCACGTCTTACCGATCTAGCGGCCTCTTTAACGTCGCTGGCCTTGATTATCGCCCCACCAACTATCACTATCTCGGCACCTTTTTTTACCAACGATGGTGCGGTCTCCGAGTTGATGCCCCCTGCTACAGCTACTGGTACCGTGCTGTTTTTTACTATCTCGGATAGAACATCCAGGGGATCCTCTCCTCTCATCTGGGAATCTATACCAACGTGTACTCCCACGTAGTCAACACCCAATCGGCATACCTCCCTAGTGCGTTCGGGGGGGTCGGATACACCAAGCATATCTGCCATGATCTCGGCGTCGTAGTTCCGGGCTGACTTTACAGCTTCCTTGATGGTCTCATCGTCTGCAGCTGCTAGTACCGCTATCACATCCGCCCCTGCTTTGGCTGCGATCTCCACCTCGACACTCCCGACGTCCATGGTCTTCATGTCTGCCACTATTGTTTTCTTTGGGAATTCAGCTTTCAATCGTCTTACCGATTCTATCCCTTCCGACTTTATGAGAGGTGTTCCTGCTTCCAGGAGATCGACTCCACCTTCCACCGCCTCCTTGGCTATCCTCAATGCACGTTCGAGGTTCATCAGGTCTAGTGCTACCTGCAGCTTCACGCTCATGGTCTTTAATCTTGAAGGATGATTAAAAAGGTGTCGTTAAGAAAATCGGGAAAATATTAAAATAGATTCAGGGGTAAATTTAAATAGCGGGCCTGAATATGAAGGCGAAAATGAGAAGATGTTCTTACAGGGGGATAGCATAACATGATACGCTTCGGACCCAGTGGGATACCTCTATCGTGTAAGGGGAGGACTCTGTTAGATGGTGTACTGGACGTTCACAAACTCGGACTAACGACCATGGAAGTACAATTCCTACGCACCAACGTGAGTAGGAGACCGGTCACGGAGGACGAGGTCGGTCTGTTGGGCAGAGATGTGCCGGGAAAATTCATCATAGGTGTCAACCGATCTCCTGATGATAAGAATATCTACGTCGAGGACCTAGATAAGGAGTTACAGATCGGAGATATGGTCGACTATCTCGCAGGTGGTGTAGCTGAAGAATTTTACAGGTTGCCGCTGGTGGGAGAGTTCGCCAGAGAACTAGATGTATCCATGAACATACATACGCCTTATTACATGAAATTCACAGGTGAAGGGGAAGAGTTGGTCGAACGTTCTAAACTGGCTTTCAAGTACACAGCCGTACAAGCCGGTGAGATGGGCGCCGACGTCGTGGCAACACACCTTGGTCTGCTCGAGAACGGTTTGACAGCGGAGGATGTGACAGACATCATCATCGATCACCTCAGGGAGTTGAGAGATTGGATGGGTGAGAAGTACAAGGATCCGCCGCTGATCGGTCTGGAGAACCAGGCCGGAGAGGATGCATTCGGTAGCTTGAACGAGATATTGGAAGTCTGCAAAAAAGTATCCGGTACCATCCCGGTCATCAACTTCCCCCACATAAAAGCTAGGGGCGAATACGAGCTCGAGGAGCCGGAGGATTTCGCAGCGATATTCGATCTATGTAAACGGTTCGTTCCCTCTAGTTACTACGCTAACTTCTCCGGTATGGAGATCAGGCGTGATAATTACAGGCTTACTCCCATAAAGAGGGGTGAACTCAGCTTTGAACCTCTGGTCGATCATCTCATCGCCGAGGATCCTGAGATCACCATCATATCTAGCTCACCCTTGAAAGAGCACGATGCCATGTACATGAAGGTTATCTTCGAACGGATCTTTGCTAGAGAAGTCGCTAAGGATCTAAGGAGGAAAAAGAAGTGACCGAGAGGTTTCTTGAATCCATAGAACACATATTCGATTGCATGGAACGAGCCATCCGGAATTCGAACAAAGGAGACGTTCGTAAGACTGCCAGGGCCATCATCGAAGCCCCTCAGGTATTCATCTATGGTGCTGGACGCTCGGGTCTCATGGGAAGAACCTTCGCCATGAGGCTGATGCAGTTGGGACAACGTGCGTTCTTCATCGGAGAAACTATCACCCCTGCTGTCAAACCAGGCGATTGCGTTCTTTTTGTTTCGAAGACGGGAGAAACCCAGACCGCGATCCAAGCGGCCAAGATAGTAAAAGAAAGGGTGGAGAGAACGACGATAATCGTCCTTACCGCGAGTCCCGATTCAACACTCGCCTCCTACGCAGACGTCTTGATGGCGCTGGACGTACCCCGCTACGAAAAAGATGCTTCTCTGGCACCGTTAGGTACGATCTTTGAGGATTCGGCCATGGTGTTCCTCGACGCTCTCATCGCCTTGATAATGGATGAGACGGGTGAGAGAGAAGAGAACATGAAAGAAAGGCATCCCATATTGGTTTAAGCAGTAGTCTTAAATACCAAAAGCTTTATAAGCGACCCCAGTTCAATATCAGATAAACGTAACGGAGTTGAAACATTGGCTAAAGGTCTTAATTGTGCCCGTAAATTGAAGAAAAGCAGACAGAAGTTCCGATGGAGTGACCTTAGTTATAAGAAGAGAGAGAAGGGTCTGAAGAAGAAGACCGATCCTTTGGAAGGCGCACCCCAGGGACGTGGGATAGTGCTGGAGAAGGTAGGTATAGAGGCTAAACAGCCCAACTCTGCCATAAGGAAGTGTGTTAAGGTACAGCTCATCAAGAACGGTAGACAGGTCACCGCATTCGCACCCGGTGAAGGTGCTATAAATTATATCGACGAACACGACGAAGTGTTGATAGAAGGTATAGGTGGTATGAGGGGTAGAGCTTACGGCGATATACCCGGAGTACGCTTCAAAGTGGTCAAAGTGAACAGGGTCGCACTCAAGGAACTCGTCGCAGGTAGGAGAGAGAAACCCCTGAGATGAAATTAGGTGGTTACAATGGCAGAAGATGAAGTTAAGAAAGATGAAAAACAAGACGAAGAGGATATGTTCGATACATTGGAGATGCCTCTTCTATTCGATAAATATGATATGAGCGAGGTCGTCGTCAACGACCCAGGTCTTAAACGTTATATAAATCTACAACCCATCCTCGTTCCCCACAGCGGGGGTTCCTATGCCAATAAAAGGTTCGGAAAAGAGGAGGTCAGTATAATCGAGCGTTTGATCAACTCGATGATGAGAACGGAGAATTATACTGGTAAGAAGACCAAAGCTTACAACGCAGTCAAAGACGCTTTCGATATCATTCATGATAGAACAGAGAAGAATCCTGTTCAGATCCTAGTTAGAGCTATCGAGAACTCCGCACCAAAAGAGGAAACAACACAGATAACCTATGGTGGTATTTCCGTACCGAAAGCGGTGGATGTAGCACCCTGGCGAAGACTCTCTATAGCTCTCAGTAACAATGCTAAAGGAGCTGTCAAAGCATCTTTTAAAAATAACAAAAACGTTGGTGCCTGTTTAGCAGACGAACTCATCAAGGCATCCAACAAAGACAGGAACGCCTTTGCGGTATCCAGGAAAGACGAGATGGAACGCATGGCGCAGTCCGCAAGATGATCAAGGTGATCTATTCATGGGACGAAAAGAGAAGAACATCAAAAAAGCTCAAGACTTAATGGATAAACCGAAGTTCATCAGAAACATAGGTACTGCCGCCCACATCGACCACGGCAAGACCACGCTTAGTGATAATTTGATCGCTGGTGCCGGTATGATGTCCGAGGAACTTGCTGGCAGGCAGCTTATGTTAGATTTTGATGAACAGGAACAGGAAAGAGGTATAACCATCAACGCGGCCAACGTGTCCATGGTACACGGATTCGAAGGCGACGAATATCTCGTCAACCTTGTTGACACACCGGGACACGTTGATTTCGGTGGTGACGTCACCAGGGCCATGAGGGCCGTGGACGGTGTGATCATCGTTGTATGCGGCGTTGAAGGTGTGATGCCACAAACAGAAACTGTGATCAGGCAGGCTTTAAAAGAGAAGGTCAAACCGATATTGTTCATAAATAAGGTCGATCGTTTGATAAACGAGTTGAAGCTGAGCGGCGAGGAGATGCAGCAGCAGCTCTACAAGATCATCCAAGAGGTGGACGATCTGATAAAACAGATGGCTCCACCGGAGTTCAGGGATGAATGGCGTCTTAACGTTGAGAACGGAAGTGTGGCCTTCGGTACGGCACTGTACAACTGGGCCATATCCGTTCCTTACATGAAGTCCAAAGGGATATCTTTCAAAGACATATACGATTACATAGATGAAGGTAAGGCTAGAGAGCTGGCCAAGCTAGCCCCGCTTCACGAAGTAGTACTGAATCAGGTGCTCCGACATATGCCCGACCCGATCACCGCGCAGAAGTACAGGATCCCTAACATCTGGAGAGGTGATGAAGACTCGGAGATCGGTAAAGCCATGATCGAATGTGACGAAAACGGACCCAGCGCGATGATGGTCACCAAGATAATCATGGATCCCCATGCCGGTGAGATAGCGGTGGGCAGGTTGTTCAGTGGAAAGATCTCCAATGGGATGATGCTTCACATAGACAAACAACCCAAACCCAACCGGATCCAGCAGGTATCTCTGATGGTCGGTGCAGATAGGATAACCGTAGATGATATCAAAGCTGGCAATGTAGTTGCTATCAGCGGTCTGAGGGATGCCATCGCCGGTTCAACCGTTAGCTCGGAGGACGATATGGTCCCATTCGAAGAGATGAAGCACTATTCAGAGCCTGTTGTGACCAAGGCGGTGGAAGCTAAGAATACAGCGGACTTACCCAAGTTGATAGAAGTACTCAGGTCCATAGCAAAAGCGGACCCCAGTATCGATGTAAAGATAGATGCGGAGACCGGAGAACATCTGTTATCCGGTATGGGTGAGCTCCACTTAGAAGTCACCGAGCACAGGATCAGAGAAGAACAGGGCGTACCTATCACGTCTTCAAAACCCATAGTGGTTTACAGAGAATGCGTCGAAGGTAAGGGCGGTCCCTTCGAGGGTGTGTCTCCAAACAGACACAACCGCTTCTACATGGAGGTAGAGCCCCTGGAAAAAGACATAGTCAAAGCCATCGATAACGGTGACATAAAGGTTTCAGGCAAGATCGAGAACAAGAACGAACTCGCAAAGGAGCTTCAGGAACTCGGTATGGACAAGGAAGAGTCCAAGAACATAGTCGATTTCCATGGAGATAACGTACTCTTGAACATGACCAAAGGTATCCAGTATCTTTACGAAACCATGGAACTCATAGTCGATTCCTTCCACGAGGCCATGGAAGAAGGTCCACTGGCCAGGGAACAGTGTAAAGGTGTGAAGGTAAGATTGGTGAACGCCAAGCTTCACGAAGACACCATACACAGAGGACCGGCTCAGACAATACCTGCAGTCAAGAATTCGATATACGGAGCAATGTGTGAGGCAGGTAGGATTCTTTTGGAGCCCAAACAGAAGGTATTCATCGACGTACCCGCAGAACTCATGGGTAACACTACAGTGGAGATCCAGCAGCGACGTGGAGAGATACTCGACATGAAGCAGAAGGGCAGTAATACCATGTTGGAATCCAAGACACCCGTTTCCGAGATGTTCGGATTCTCTGGTGATATACGTAGTGCTACAGGTGGTAAAGCACTGTGGTCCACGGAGCACTTCGGCTTCGAACGAGTACCGAAAAATCTCCAGGAAGAGATAACCACTCAGATACGTGAACGTAAAGGACTGAATCCACAACCGTTCAACGCATCGCACTATTCGTCCTGAGATGCAAAACCTTTTAATAACCCCTTTCTTTCTTTTTCTACTTATGTCAGAGAACGAATTCATAAAAAAGGAACATTTGAGTATGATCTACGGTTTACTGGCAGCCATGGGTATAGCGTTTTACATATCATGGTCGTTCATGTACGGAACCTGGTTCGATGTAGGCGTTTACACCGTCACCGCGGTGATGGTCGGTTTTGGATTGATCGGCTTCCTACTCTATTCTTTAGAAGATTAGTGGGTCTTACATAGATAGGCCGCCGTATCGGTTTCTTCATCACACCATATACATTTTCCAGAATATTCTTCCCCATGGTACAGGGTTCCCAGCAGATTTCTCTCAGTACTCTCTTCTATCCCTTCTCCACACCTCAGCGTACCGCACCATCCTATACGATAGACCTTTTCTTCTGTTATATCTGAGATATCTTCCGCATCAACGATGTTTTCTTCTAGTGATCTTTCCGCTCTGGCGTACATCTCCCTTTCCATGGTATCCATCAGAGATGTGATCTCTTCCTCCAGTTCATCCAGGGGTACGGTGATCTTCTCGCCGGTATCCCTTCGGACCAGGGTTATCTCTTGATCTTCCAGCTCGTGACTTCCAACATCAACACGGATGGGTACACCCTTCTCTTCGGACTCGAAGAATTTGCTGCCCGGTCTCATGTCCGGCCTATCGTCAATATCCACCCGGAGTCCGAGTTCCTTTGCCCGCTGAACAATGGATCTGCAGTACTCCATCAGTGCCGGATCATCTCCATACAGTATGGGGATGACCCTTACCTGTACCGGTGCGAGGGCCGGTGGAAGAACGACTCCTCTGTCGTCGCCGTGTATGGCCACTACAGCACCGATCAACCTTTCAGACATGCCGTAGGTGGTCTGATGCACGTACTTATGTTCTCCATCGATATCCTCGTAAGTGATGTCGTAGGCTTCTGCAAAGTTGTTCAGATATTGATGTATCCCTGCGATCTGTAGAAGACGTCCTGTGGGTAGTAATGCGTCACCACCCACGGTGTAATGTGCGCCAGGGAACTTATCCCATTCCGTCCTTCTGAGCTTTAGGTACGGCATACAGAGTTTTTTGGCCAACTCGTCCATTATCTCCAGGTCGTCATGTATCTGTTTTTCCGCTTCCTCCTCGGTGGCGTGACAGGTATGGGCTTCGAAGAAATGTATCTCCCTCATCCTCATGAAAGCCCGTGTCTGCTTCGTCTCGTATCGGAAAACGTTGACCATCTGATAAATCTTGAGCGGTAGATCCGCATGAGAACGTACCCAAAGATCGAATATCGGATACATGGCCGTTTCGCTGGTAGGTCTCAACAGCAGGGGGATGTCCAATTCGGTGCTTCCCGCATGAGATACCCAGTAAACTTCGTCGCCGAACCCCTTTATGTGATCGGCTTCTTTTTGAAATTCATCTTCGGGTATCAGCAGAGGGAACTTTACTTCTTGATGATCGTTTTCATCGATGAGTCGGCGGGTCTCGGCGTCGATGAGCGACATGAGCTTCCATCCGTAAGGAGTCCATATATTCATACCCTTGACTGGGTACCTCTTATCGGTGAGGTCCGCCTTCTCTATCACTTCGTTGTACCATTCGCTGAAGTTCTCGTATTTTTTTCCTTCTTCCGTCATTATCCACACCTGGATGTTTTTCCTACACCGTTTTAGCGAGCAACGGCATCTATAGGGTTAGAATCAAGCGGTATATCAAACCTTTCTTTTTTAACTATTTGGTCGATCTAGTTCATCCATCATATATTGTCGGCCCAACGATGATCCGTCATAGAGCCATGGGTATTTTGGGAGGGGGATTCAATAATGACCCAGGAGTCCCCTTTTCTTTGCCACTTTTTC
Organism: Thermoplasmata archaeon; assembly: GCA_003553085.1. Classification (GTDB taxonomy): domain Archaea; phylum Thermoplasmatota; class Thermoplasmata; order Halarchaeoplasmatales; family Halarchaeoplasmataceae; genus Halarchaeoplasma. The sequence continues at coordinate 5,797 of PUPH01000161.1, read as the reverse complement.
CAGGTATGTGAAGACCGCCAATCCTATGAGAAGATATATGAGTGAATTGACTGCAAGTATCAAAAAATTGGACATGGAGATGTCCAGTAGTGAAACCCCTCCTACCATCATCCGGTTTATCAAAACGTTACCCCAGGATATCGGTGCGAAGTATATTATGGGATGATCGGTGAAACTCGGGAGCACCAGGAACAGTATGAACATGAACTGAAGTATCTGATTGCCCGCCTGTACTTTTTTGAACACCAGGGATAGACCGCCCATGATGTAACCTAGTCCGTAGACCGATAGTAACGTTAAGCCTATCAAAACTATCACCCCTGGGTTCAGAGCCAGTCGCTGACCGGTGATCAGCAGCATGGCTCCCAGGAATACCGCGAACATGATGAATTGAAAGAGGAAGGATGATGTGACCAGATAACCGGAGATCCTCCTGAAGCTGGACGGGGTGAGGTAAAGCTGCTCCAGAGTACCGTTCCTGGCTTCCTCTATTAGGTTCCAGGAGAGTTCACTGTATGCGCTGGCGGCGAATATCCACATGGCGAACCCTACCAAGCTGCCTTTCAGCGTTTCTGCCTCCGCACCGAAGCTCTGAAGACCGAAGAAAACTATGAGAAAAAGCATCAAAAAACCGGCTATACTCATGGTCATGTTCAGTATGTATCTCCTGGTTTCGATGAAGTACTTTCGCAGGACGGAATAAAGAACTATGTGATCCCTCATGTGACCGACCCTCCATCGTTCTCGATTATGTTCATGAAGATCTCTTCTAGGTGTGAATCAAGGTTCTGTACCTTCTCGAGTCGGATCTCGGACTTCTGAAGTTCATCTATCAGCCTGTAGAATGAATCTGAACTCTTCAAGGCGACTTTGAATCTTGTCTTTCCGTTGATATACTTTGATTCTGATATATCAAAATTCTCTTCGATATCATCCAGCTTATACCTTCCCTTGAGGGTGAATTTGTATATGTGGATGTTGAATAGGTCTTTGAGATTGTCGACCTTATCGTCGGCCATCACCTCTCCGTTGTTGATGATTATCACCCTTTCACAGACATCCTCCACCACGTTCATATCGTGGCTGCTCAGAAGGATGGTTTTTCCTTCTTTCGATGCAAGTTTTAGGATGTATCTTCTCAGGTCCCTAGAGGTCTTTACATCTAAACCCAGGGTGGGTTCGTCAAGAAGGAGTAGGTCCGTGCCCCTGATCAAGGAACAACCCAGTGCGAGTTTCTGCTGCATACCTCTTGACAATTTTCTTGCAGGGGTGTTCTCCTTTTTGTTTAGAGAAAACCTTTCGAGTATACTTCTTATCTCCGGATCGACCCCACTCCTACCCTGTAAACCCGCGAAGAACTCCAGGTTCTCCCTGGCGGTGAGTCTCCAATATATGTTTCGATTACCCTCAAGCACGGCACTCACATGTTCGGCTGGATTGTTTGAGTTCTGTTCGAAAAAAGTGATGGATCCCGTGTCCGGTGTTATTAGTCCGCAGATGCATTTGATAGCCGTGGTTTTTCCCGCACCATTGGGGCCCAGTAACCCGACGACCTCCCCTTCCTTGACTGAAAAACTCACGTCTTGGAGTGCTATGACATCTTCTTGACGCCACAGTGGATATGTTTTTCTTAGAGAGTTGACTTCTAAAGCGGTCGACACCATATTCACGGTCCGTAAGTCTGCTAGATTTAATAATTTTTCGTAAACTTCTTTATCAAAATAAAAAAAGGAAAGGGGTTATAGGTTTTAAAATCCACCGCCCATACCTACAGCGGCACCGAATTCTAGACCTATTGGGAAATACCCGACGACGATCAAGACAAGAGCGAACCCAGCCATACCTACACGCAGCCAGATGTCCCACTCATCTCTATAGAATGCCGCTACCAATAAGATACCAGACAGTAGGAACACACCTACATCTTTCAGTATATTTCCTATGGTGATGACGTGTCTAGGGTCGTCTATCGAGTTCGTGGCGCTCAGCAGTATAGCACCGACCATCACGATCAACAAGCCCAGCATCACCACCATTGCCAGAGTCTTATTGTTCACCAGACCTTCGAAAAAGTCTTTTTGCGGTTGTTGATATTGCTGCTGGTAAGGTTGTTGTGCTGGTTGCTGAGGTTGCTGTTGAGGCTGCTGCTGCCACTGATCTTGTGACGGCTGCTGCTGCCATTGATCCTGTTGTGGCTCGCCACCTTCCTGCTGTGGATAGTTTTCTTCCATTTATCTTTCACCTGTTAGGGTAATAGTATGTTAATATAAATAATTTATTAAGATTACCAACAGGTCGGTGCTTACCAAAAAAGATCAGAGGGAAGAGGTTTTTTTATATCTGTTGATCACTGTGGTTCTAGAACCAACCCATAGATCCAGCGGTCGCATTGGCCAGGATAGCTAATCCGAGTAAACACGCTGCGGCTATCAAAACTAGTTTCATGGTCTGCTCTTCGGATAGATCATCCACCTTGAACAGAGCGAAGCTGGTTATGATGGCTGGTAAGAACACTCCGATAGCAGCTATCAATACACCAGCAGCATCAAGATTCCTTCTCAGATTAGCTGAATCTTGATCATCCACTTCAATAAATCCACTGGAAGCCACTAAGATCGCTCCGACCAGCATTATCACAACACCGATCAACAAAGCCATGCCCATCGCTTTGTTTATGCCTTCTGAGGAAAACATAGATGGTGATGGAGGCTGTTGTGGATATGGTTGCTGCCACTGATCTTGAGGTTGCTGCCACTGTTCCTGCGGTTGTTCGCCTTCGTTTTGAGGAGGTTGCTGCTGCCACTGTTGAGGCTGCTCACCTTCCTGCTGAGGATAGTCCTCTTCCATATTTTATTCACCTATAAGGGTAAAAGGATAGAGGATATAAATATCTTGTTTAGTAATATGATTCCTATTCCACCCATGCACTCCCCCCACAACATTTAAATCATCAAGCCCCTAGTTAACATCATGTGCCTTGCAGTACCGGGAAAGATATTGGAGATCGAAGGAGATAACGCGGTGATCGATTTCGGAGGTATCAATCGAAAAGCGAACGTTTCACTGGTTGATGTATCTGTTGATGATTATGTGATAGTTCACGCAGGCTACGCGATACAGAAACTATCTCCTGAAGAGGCTCAAGAGACCATATCCGCTTGGAATGAGATACTCGAATCTCAACCGTCTTGATTTTTTTAGAACCTGGATTTTAGCACGACTATACCGTCTTCGGTAGTTATGGTCACCGGTTGACGTCCGGCGGTATGATCGGTACCTCGCATCTTCAGCACTTCTAGATACTTTCTTCTCGTTCCCTCCTCTTCGAGCATGGTGAGCAGTATAACGCTGTCAACGGCATAACTTATCTGCGCTGGATACTGCTCTCCTGGGTTGATCTCACCGGTGAGCACGGTGACCGCCTGCCAGTTTTTCAATAGATTGGTAAGTTCGAACAGGAATAATCGGTATTCTTCTTCGAAAAAGGCCCCGACCACTGTGATCGGATCTATCACGATCCTTTGAGGCATGTTCTCCGCTATCTTATCGTCGATGAAATCAAGTAGTTCTTCGTAGCCTTCTCTCTGTAGTAGAAGTCCCATATCCTCGTACTTTACTTCGTTCCCGAAGTATTCTTTTTTGATGAAATCGAATTGACTAGCGTATCTAAGCATCCATTGAGTAGGTTCGCTGAGGGTGGTAAAGAACAGTCCCTGCTCCCCCCTCTCCGCACCTTCCATCAAGAACTTCATACCAAAGGTGGTCTTTCCTGTACCTGCGGTCCCTGCCACGAGTACGACTGAAGGAAAGGGAAATCCGCCTTTGATCATCTCGTCCAGACCTCGAATACCGCTGGGAATCCGGCTAAATCCGTTACTCATTTTTCCACATCCTTTTTTAAATCTTCCAGATCTATCATGTAATCATAATGTTCCAGTAATATCTCACTCAACTCGGGGTGAGACTCTTTGTCTATGGTGACACCCCCCATCATATGCGGGTATTTTTCTATGTATGCCTTGAGTGATATAACGAACTCTTCTATCTGTTCGATGTTGTTGTAGTTCAACATAGTAGCGATATTATCTACAAGTAAGAAATCCACTCTATCCATAGAAACGAACCCTTTTCCTTTACCATCGTTGATCATCTCGAACGTCTTGAAAAGGTTCTCCACGTGGAAAGGCCCTTCTAAGAACTCGACCCTATCGCTGAGCTCCATCTTCACACCGGATTGATGGGTGACAGAATCTATGAACCATAGGTTTTCCTGACTGACTTTATGCATGTGCAGAAGGTAAGACATGTATTGGTGCGGTCTATCGAGAACGATGAAATATCCAGTGAGTTGTTCGATATCTAATAGACCTTTGAGCAGTAAAAGATTGGTCTTCCCTATCTGAGTGAAAGTAGTATTGAATACGAGGGTGGCTGAATTACGCAGTCCGCGGATTTCTTCCATGATCTTTTCTACAAATTGGAGATCTCTCTGGTTCATTTTGAGCCGCTCCGTGAATCTTTTTGTTCTAATCCCAAGATACGATTTATAGTTTGCCCTGTGATATCAAATCACTGAAGGGGTATGTCCACACCGTAATACTCTGAGTACCAGGAAACGAACCTTTCTATACCCTCTTCTATGGAAACCTGTGGTTCGAACCCCAGCAGGTCTCTAGATTTGTCGATATCCGCATAGGTCTCTTTGACATCTCCCGGCTGCATGGGCAGCATTTTCTTTTCAGCTTTCTTACCGAGAACATCTTCCAAGACCTCGATGAAGTACATCAGCTCCACCGGTCGATGACTGCCTAGGTTGAATATCTCGAAGTCGAAAGGTTTGTCAAGGGCGGATATCACCCCGTCTACGATGTCGTCTATGTATGTAAAATCTCTTCTCAGATCTCCATGGTTATAGACTTCAATCGACTTACCTTCGACTATCCTGTGGGTGAACTTGAACAGTGCCATATCCGGTCTTCCCCAGGGCCCGTACACCGTAAAGAATCGCAGTCCAGAAATGGGAAAGCCGTACAGATCATGGTAAGAGTGAGCCATTACCTCGTTGGCTACCTTCGTGGCCGCATAGAATGAGATGGGTCTGGTGATGTCCGCATCCACACGGTACGGTATATCCTTATTCCCTCCATAAACGCTGGAAGAGGATGCGAACACGAAGTTGTCTATATCCGATTTTCTAGCTACCTCAAGCACACTGGTGAACCCTTCGAGGTTCGACCTCTGGTAGGTGAAAGGATCGTCGATGGAGTACCTGACCCCAGCTTGGGCTGCTAGGTGACATATCCTGTCCACCTCCCTGTTCTTGACCACCGTCAGTAACGTTTCATACTCACACACGTCGAGGTGGTGGAAGGAAAAATCTTCGTACTCCTCGAGTATGGAATTCCTCTCCCACTTCAGCCTCGGTGAATAGTATTCGTTCACATTATCTACACCTATGACTTTCTCTCCGTCCTCCAGCAGCTCACGAGCTACGTGGAATCCGATGAATCCAGCACTTCCGGTTACCAGTGTGACCATGGTCCCCTAAATGCACACACCTTATTAAAAATTAGGTGTGAGCTCAAGTTGATCTAAGGATCATCCAAACGATATCGAATCCCATGATCCCCCCCAACAGCATGCCGGTGGTCAGTCTTATCCCGTTGGTACTTTCACGGTCAAGTAACTCCTGAGTAAAACCGTCTATGCCTGTGGGTAAAGAGAAAAAAATCGTCAGGAAGAATAGGGTCATAGCGGAGGTTTCGATGTTAGTAAGTACCCCTATCACTGCTCCTAT
>PUPH01000124.1 GCA_003553085.1 Thermoplasmata archaeon | reverse complement strand
GCGGAGGTTGGCCAGGGATTGATGGTGTTCTCAACAGGTCATCCGATGGGTAGGGAATACACAGTCAAAGAGATAATAGAACACTCCGGAAGACCCGCCTTCCACGGTCCTGGAAAGATCGTGATGAACCTTGAAGATGCAAGGTCAGCTATGGACATAACTGATCAGATGAACTTCGTCAGAGTGACCTCCATCGGCGGAGTTCGCAGCGGAGCGGAGTACAGCGATGGGATATTCAGCGATATCGAGGAGATGTTGGAAGATGAACCGGACTACCATATGATCGAGGTCAGGAATAGTAAGAACCAGATGGTAGAGGATTTCAAAGAGATGATGTCCGTATTCACAGACTTGTTTTTCATCTTCGGAAGCTTTGTGATAATCGCCGCGATAATTCTGACCATCAACATATTCGTCATGTTGGGAGAAGAGAGGAAATCCGAGATGGGGATGAGTCGTGCCATAGGTATGAAGAGGAGTCAGCTTCGTAGAGTCTTCTCCTATGAAGGTATATTCTACGCTGGAGGCGCATCCGCCATAGGTGCCTTCACCGGTGTCGGTATAGCTTATATAATATTCTATTTTCTTGAAGACGTGTTCGCCTCGATGGAAGGGGATATGTCTTTACTTCAATACTTCCACTTTTCTCAGGAAAGTTTGCTATTGGCCTTCGGTATCGGATTTTTACTGACCATGGCTACGATCCTGTTCTCGGTCACACGCATCTCAAAATTGAACATAGTACGGGCTATCCGAGAGATACCGGATCCACCCGTATCGAAGAAGAGTAAGAAGATTTTTTACCTAGCCATCGCGGGCTTGGCTATAGGCGTACTGTTGACCCTGGCAGGTGTTGGATCGGGTCAACTGTGGCTTCCCGCAACGGGTCTCTCGTTGATCATAATCGGACTTGGTACAGTGTCCAGGAGATGGGTCGGTGATAGGGTCGCTTACACTGCCGTAGGTATCTTTCTGCTGATCTGGTGGCTCGCACCTCTGGAGATGCTGGGTTTCTGGGACGATTACTCCGCCGGTCTCGAGATGTTCATCCTCTCCGGTGTGTTCACCGTCACCGCCGGTATCATGGTCATAATGTTGAACGGCTCGATCATAACCGGAGGTATGGAGAAACTTGCAGGTTCCGGAAAAGGTGCCAAAGCTATGGTCCTGTCAGCGGTCTCACATCCGTTGAAGGAGAAGTTCAGAACAGGGATGACCATGTTCATCTTCGCACTGATCATATTCGCTATCATCGTCATGAGCATGATCGTCGGTATCTTCGATGTCAACATAGATCGGATGATCGAGGATCAGTCAGGCGGATACCATATCGTGGGTTTGAGTGCCATGGACAGGCCCATCGACAACCTTTATCAGGAGATAATAAACAGCGATCTAGATGTAGGTGACTTCGGTCAGGTGGATTCAGCCAGTGCCGGCATGGCATATAGTGTTCAGAACGATGAGCTCATGATGCGAAGCATAATCGGGGTTGATCGTAATTTTGCGCGGAATAACACCTTCGGGTTTACAGATCATATGGACGAGTTCGGATCAGAGGATGAACTATGGGAGGCGGTGATGTCCGATCCATCCCTGGTACTGACCAACGATCCGGGAGATTTTGGTCCACCAGGTGATAGACTGGAGGTAGGCTCGACCATCACGTTCATAGATAGAAATGGAGAACAAGTGGAGAAGAAGGTGGCGGGCCTGATGGATCAGTTCATAGTTCAAGGCTTTTTCATGTCACGGGATGCGGCGAGTTCCGAGTTCGACATAACGGCCAACCAAATTTACTTCGTAGAATTGAACGAAGGTGTGGATGCCGACCAGATGGGAAGGGATATGGAGAGAGAGTTCATCAGGTACGGCTTCCAACCCATGGTCATAGATACGATCTTCAGAGAGGTGATGAGCGCTCAGTTCATGTTCTTCAACCTCTTTAGCGGTTACATGGGCCTAGGGCTGGTGGTCGGTATAGCTGGTCTGGGTATCATCAGCCTCAGAGCAGTGCACGAAAGACGGCTGGAGATAGGCATGATGCGGGCCATCGGGTTCAAAAGGAGGATGATAAAGTACGTGTTCCTCATCGAGAACTCATTCGTCACCATAACCGGGATAATATTGGGCTCCTTATTGGGCATAGGCGTCGGATGGCTGCTGTGGTACGACGGTTTCAAACCCATGGGCTGGGAGTTCTACATCCCATGGAGCACCATAATCGTCATCGCCTTCATCGCGTACTTCGCCATGCTGTTGACCGCCATCCCCAGTGCTCATAAAGCAAGCAAAGTTTCACCGGCCGAGGCACTCAGATTCGACTGAAAGAGCGTTAGATCCCCATGGGCTGGGGTAGAGGGGATACCCCCCCTTGGGCGTCTTGATAAAAAGATTAATACCACCTGTTCATTGATGCTAACGATGAGCGGAGTGATCCACATACAGGGGTTGACAAAGGTATACAACGGTATAACCGCAGTAGATTCACTGGATCTGGAAGTGGATCGAGGTGAGATATTCGGGTTCTTAGGACCCAACGGTGCCGGTAAGACCACCACAATCAAGGCCATGATGGGGCTCCTGAAACCCACAAGTGGAAGCATATCGATAAATGGAGAGGAGATAAAGACCGATCGGGGAATATCTCGGTCCAAGGTCGGGTATCTCCCGGAAGTCATAGAACTCTGGGACAACCTTACAGGTAGGGAGACCTTGGAATTCATGTGTGACCTCAAAGAGATCTCAGGTGAGGAGGTGAACGAGAAACTAGCCATGGTAGGCCTACAGCAAGTAGCAGATAGGAAAGTCGGGGGTTATTCCAAAGGGATGCGCCAGCGTCTCGCCCTGGCTCAGAGCATACTGGAATCACCGGAGTTGCTAATACTCGATGAGCCTTCCACAGGTCTAGATCCGGCCGGTGTGGCCCTGGTGAAAAAGGTGGTCAGGGATCACAGTTCCCAAGGGGGAACGGTTTTCTTCTCTTCCCACATACTTCCAGTGGTGGAGGATGTAGCAGATAGGGTGGGGATAATCGTCAGCGGTAGATCCAGCGCGGTGGATTCTGTAAGGAATCTCAGGGATAGACTCCAGATCCCATCTAAGATACGGTTCATCCTATCTTCTGACTATAGAAACGTCGAGGAAAGGTTAAAAAACGACAGCAAAGTCAAATCGTATGTAGGTAACAAAAACATGGTCATAGTCACCTGCGCAAAGGGTGATAAAAGGTATATGATCGATCTCATCGAGGGTGCCGGGGTAGATATTATGGACTTCTCGATCCAGGAGGGAACTCTTGAGGACATATTCTTGAGCTTTTCACAGGAGGGAAGGGTATGAAGGACAAACATAGGATATTCTTGGCACTCAGTAAAAAGGAGTTCATGAACAACGTCCGGAACAAGTGGATATTCGCATTGGGTCTCATATTCGTAGGATTGATCCTTCTCACGAGCGCCTACGGTGGGATGGAGAGCCGTGGAGAAGCTGGTATAAAGGGCTTCGAGTTCACCATGTCTGTAGGCACTCAGATGGTACTGCTGCTCAGTTCAGTGGTCGCCATCATGCTTGGATATAAGTCGGTGGTGGAGGATGTAGAGTCTGGAAATATAGGCCTGCTCTTAACCTCTAAGTTGAACAGGAGGGATATAGTTGCCGCTAAATTCCTAGGCCTTGCTTCGGTTCTAGCGGCTGCGGTCATCGGCGGACTGGCCATCGGAGGGATCATCATCGGGGTCGCAGCAAGTTTTGAAGGGGGTCTAGATTACTTCTATTTCGTTATACTCGCATTTTTGTTCTCGATGGTCTATCTTTCATTATCCATGATGATATCCTCCATAGTCAAGAAGAGGAGCCGTGCATTGGCCGGAGGGATCTTCCTATGGGTATTTTTCAACATTATTTACGAACTCGTGCTTTTCGGCATACTGATAGCATCGGGTTGGCAGATCCCGGACTTCGAAGGAGGTATCTATGAGATCACCTATCCCACCTGGTACTGGTTCGCTGCACTTACCACACCTAATGAAACCTTTTACATGGGTATGTCCAACATACTCGGATGGTTCAACGTACCCGATGTACTCAGTCTATCCGTGATCTCTCTTGTCCTTTTGGTTTGGATCGCGGTTCCAGCGGTGATAGCAATTAAGATATTCGCCCGTAAAGATCTGTGAACTATTTGGGAAAAACGCCTAAGCTTTATTTACTACAGGAACGTCTAGAGAAACGATGCCCCGTTTCCAAACCCAAGATATGATATTGATCTATCTAGAAGGTTTTGACGAGTTCGTAAAAGATGAAGAAGTCCCTTACAGCTTGACACCTCCGGCCATCGCCGGCGTACTCGGTGTCGATGAGAGCGAACTGTTCTCCACACTGAATGCCATGGAGGCCGATGGTCTTATCAAGGAGGATATAAGGCCGGTGGCGGATATCGATAGAGAGAGGAACGTGTACTTTTTAACGGAAAAAGGTAAACGATATGAAGAAGAGTTTTGGTCTGGGATAAGGGATAAAAGGATCATACTTAGGGACAACGGCTTCGAGAAGAAGCTCGATATCAAGGACCTCGAACATCATATCAGCGGTAGGAACCCGGTTGTTAGGGGACTTCAGGCATTGGATCAGGACTACGTCATAGACAAGGACAAACTTCGGGAACCGTTCGAGGTGTTCGTGGGTCGTAGGAACGAACTCAACAGGCTGAAAGAGCATTTAAAACAGGTGAAGCGAAGCGGTGCCATGACCATGTTCATAGAAGGTAACGCCGGTATAGGAAAGACATCCTTGGTGTACAAGTTAAAACCCTTCGCCGAAGAGATGGGATTCCAATTCCTCTCGGGTACATGTTTGAACGATGCTTCGGAACCGTACCTACCGTTCAAGGAAGCTTTCAGTGGATCGACAGACGATGAACCTGGGGATTACGCCGGCATGGCTTTCATAGGTTCTCATCTTGGCAAACAGATAGATGACAAAAGACTCTTCGATGCCATGAGGAAAGAGACTTTCTTCGAGACCACTGCATACGTGAAGGATATGGCGCAAGAACAGCCACTCCTCGTGTTCCTGGACGATCTTCAATGGGTCGATAAAGCGACGCTCAACCTCCTGGCGTTCATGGAGGAGCAGCTGGAGGATTCTCCAGTGCTGTTCATCGGTACTTACCGTCCTGAAGATCTATCGGAAGATCATCATCTCATCGATATGATGCATCGGTTCGTACGGATGGATAGATTGAACAAGATGGAACTAAAACCACTCAGCTACAACAATACGAAAGACATGATCAAAGGTGAGTTGGGTGTTCAGGATGTCCCGGAACACTTCGTAGATAGTATCCACAGAAAGACCGAAGGCAACCCATTTTTTATCAAGGAGACCATACGTCATATGTGGGAGGAGGGCTTTATCGATCCTACGGATGGTAGATATCCCAAAAAAGATGAGGATATATCCATATCTAGGTCCGTACAATACGTGATGGAGAGGAGGATCGGACGACTAGATCCAGATACAAGACGGGTGGTGGAATATGGTGGTGTTATAGGAGGGACCATACCTTTCGACCTGCTTCTTAAGGTCGCGGATATGGATGAGATCGACATGCTGGATCATCTGGACATACTCACCTCTGCTGAGCTGTGGGAGGAGGGGGAGCATGATGAGGCTTTTTCATTCTCACACAGAATGCTAGAGGAGATCGTTTATTCAAAGATACGAAGGTTGAAGAAAAAGATGCTGCATCGGAATGTGGCAGAAAGTATAGAAGAGATCTACGAAGGAAGGTTAGGTGAGTGGTATTCTGATCTCGCCCGCCATTACGAAGCTAGCGGTGAAAAGGATAAAGCACTGAGCTACTATAAGATGGCCGGCGAAAGGGCGGAGAAGATGTTCGCCAGCGAGGATGCCGTTGACATGTACGAAAAGGCCCTGGCATTGGCTGAAAGTGATGAAGACAAGATAGACATGATAGACAAGCTGGCCAAGACGAGTTCGATATTGGGCAGGTTCGAAACAGCCAGGGAACACCTATACGATGCTCTAGACATCAAGGAAGAGCAAAGTATCTACCGTAAGATCGCGATCACTTACAACGAGCAGGGAG
>PUPH01000081.1 GCA_003553085.1 Thermoplasmata archaeon | reverse complement strand
GATGACGAAGACGAAGGACTTCCCGAATGGTCTGAATTGACTGTTTATCTGCCTTCTGAAGAATTCGATACCGGTGGAGAATATTTCTGGATATTCGCCAAGGCGGAATACGTAGACTCTGATGGTAGGGACGGACTTTGGAGTTACTATCTGACTGAGGATATGCAGGATGAACAAGCCGGTGGAGATACGATGTACGCCCCTTATGTGGAAAACGACCTGTACAACTACGATTCGTGGGTGCTTTTCGGCTTATACGGCTTCGGATGGATGTGGTTCGAACCTCTTGCCGAATCATACTTCGAGGAAGGTTCTGTTGATGTAACGACTCCAGGAGGTTCTTTTTCATACCTGGTGGAGGAAACTACAGTATCACTAAGCGGATACACATTCACAGGATACGAGGTCACCTGCAGTGCAGTTACTTTCGAAGATAGCGTGGAACTCAAGGGAACTTTTGTACCTTCCCTATCAGTACCAGTATACTTGCGGGTCGGAGACGACAGCACGTCCTACGAGATAGAACTGACTCACGTAGCATTCGAGTAAAAACCCCCTCTTCTTTTCTTTTTATTAAGATCGATCTACAGGAGATGAATTTTTCAAGAGACTGTCCTCTAAACCTACATGTATCGTTATATGTTAAATAGAGATGGTACGTGAAATCGTATGGTAATACTCATGGATAGATACGATGTGTTAGTTGTTGGAGGCGGGATCGCTGGCTCGGTAGGCGCTCGATTCTGTGCAGAATATGGTTTGGATACACTTTTGATCGAGAAGGATGAAGTCCCTAGGCACAAGTGCTGTTCCGGGATCCAGTTCCCGTATTTCGAAAGACTAGTTGGTTCAAAGATCCCCAGGAACAAATTGTGTAAAAACGAGCTCTACAAGGTCCAGATGGTCACGCCAGACGACGAGATCATGGACGCTAAGATGGACATGTTGAACTTCTGGAGATCGACCTTCGATCACTGGTTGAACGAAGAGGCTGAGAGGTACGGTGCCGAATTCAGGGATTCCACCGAGTTGGTCGACTTTAGGAAACAGAACGGCGGTTGGACATGTAAATTGAAAGATCAAGACGGCGATAGGAAGATTTACAGCAAATATCTCATGGCCGCCGATGGAGGATATTCCCAGATACGGAAAAAACTTCGGCCGGGAGACTTTGGACAAGAATCCACTGGAGCCGCCATCAACCTGTACTTTAGAGGGGATCAAGGAGAACTAGATGACAACACTTTGTACATGATTCATAAGAAGGAGTTCTCCACACTGATGTTTTCATGGATATACAGGAAGGATGAAGATTGGATAATCGGAACCGGGGCGGATCACGATCCCATGGGCCATCTAGAACGCTTCTATAAGTACGTCTTGGATAACTACGGTATCGATGGAAAGATAGTGAAAAAGAAAGGTTTTTCTTCAACTCAGAATGATAATCTATGGTTGGGTAGAGATAATCTATTATTCATCGGTGACAGCGCCGGCCTTGTGGATCTGTACAGAGGAGTGGGTATGGATGCCGGCGCACTGAGTGCAAGGTTCGGTGCTAGGGCGATACACGAGGCAGAAGAGAAAAACGGTAAAGCGGCTGTTGATAGGTATCGTTCACACATGTCCAGGATCGTCAAACAAAAGATCAAGCACGATAAGATCCAAAGAAAGCGATACGCATCGGATGAAACCCTCAAAAAAAGCCTATCCAAAGGTACCTTGATGAAGGACGGGATAAAGTTGATCCTCTTTCAAAAGATCAATAAAATACTGCCTCCTGAAAAGATGGTACTCTTACCTCCATGATGATAGGTCGATTTTCCTACATGTATCGCCAGCCGTTATATATCAACTGAGTGCGTAAAAAGTCAGCTAAAGAGGTATCAATCATGGAAGAACGCTCTAAGTTTTCGAAGGGAAAAATGAAGGAACATCCGACTTATATACGGGTTGTGCCCATATTGTTTATCGTGTTTTCGATCTTCTTGCAAAGTGCGGCAATTGGGGCAATGTCCTCCGTAGAACCCGCTGAACAGATAAATTCATCGACTGTTGATGCACCCGTGTGGGAGGTCGGTGACTGGTGGAATTATACATTTCAGTATAACAGTACTGTAGAGGAGCACTCATGGGGTAACGATTGGATGTATCTAGACGGTAACTTCAACAGGAGTGTAGTAGGTGTGGAGAATGTTGTCGTCGAAGGTGATGAGCTGGATTGTTATGTAGTGGAGCACCAACGACATTATGAGATCGAAGGGATAAGCCACGATGAAAATACGGGATTCAACATCACCATGGATATGGTCGGTGTCACTACCGGTATCGAATATTTCCATATAGGTACTCTAGAGCTGGTCAAAGCATCTTATGAATCCAACATGACAGGTGTTTCCGGTGTCGTCGGTATGGACATAGAATTAGATGTGGTCGTAGAGGATAAAACAGAAGTGAAAAATCCAGTCCAAGGCGATTTCTTCTCGTTCCCGATGGATACCGAGGACACATGGGATTCTTATTCTGAATACATGAGATGTTCCCGAACGTGGACGAACATCACAGGTATGGACAACGAATACGAAGAAGAGGAGTATCCGGTAGAGAACGATTATCCCTCGATATCTGTTACGAGTGTTGAAGAGAAGGAAGTGGACGCCGGTGTCTTCGATGCATTCTATATCGAGGCGGAGCATGTTTGGTCGGTTAATGAGAGTGAAGAGCGCTCTGGAACATGGGAGAAGTACTACTCTCATGAAGCAGGTAATCTAGTATATGTTAACATGACCGAGGTGTATCACGACGCTTTTGGGATGAACATCGATTATGGATACATAGAGTTGTACGGTTTTAGTCATACACCTTCCCAGTCCGAATACGATTTCTCTGTGAATGTTGATGAGAAGGAGAAGACCGTCCGTCAAGGAGATTCCATCGAATACATCTTCACCCTGAAAAACGATGGAGACCTTTCGGATACATACTATGTCGATAAGATCCAAGGTAATGAATGGGGTGTATTGGATAAAAACGAATTTCATCTAGATGTGGATGAGAGTGAAACCATCCTTCTGAACGTTTCCGTGCCATTGGATGCTGAGACCGATGATTATCTATACGGGGTGGAATTTTCGTCTGAAGGTGGGGTGACGAAGACAATAGAGGTCATCACGGAGGTCATCCCATTAGACGGTGATATCAGGGTATCTATAGATACTGTGGAGAAGACCGTCCTTGCGGGAGATACAGCAGAATATACCTTCGAGGTTGAAAATAGATATGATCATGAGATGGATATCCATATAGAGATAGTAGAAGGTGGATCCGGTTGGGCTTCAATAGAAGATGGATCTGTTTTGATAGACACCGGTGATGAAAAAGAAGTGTCTTTGATGGTCCATGTTCCATCGGATGCAGAGGAAGGAGTATACATGGATACATTACGATTCACCACTGATGCTGGTGATGAGATTATCAGAAGCGTGAATACCACGGTGGAGGTATTAAACTACGACTTTGAAGCCAGCGTAGATGAAGTTAGTAAAGAGGTCATCCAGGGTACAGATGTAGATTATACCATCTCGGTTAAGAACACCGGGGACATAGAAGACACGATATCGATAGTTGTAGATAGTTCACCACATCTTGATATCGACTATCCTGACGAAATGGAAGTTGGATCAGAGGTTGAGTTTATGATCGGTATCTGTACTACCGAAGTCCCTCCGGGACGATACGATATCACAGTTACATTGACATCCATTGGAGATGAAGAACTGTCTAAGGAACTCGAATTAGAACTGACCGTGATCGAAAGAGAATACTCTATAAAAGTGGAAGTCGATTCAACCTACAGACAGACTTACATCGATACTTCTTTGGAATTCATGTTTACTGTCACGAATATGGGAAATGTGGAGGACACGATCTTGGTGGAGAACGAAGACGAGTGGTCCACGCTGACCGATGAAGCTATAGATCTAGCAGCCTCAGACAGGATGCATTGCTCACTCCAAATCAACGTACCGGAGGATGCGGAAACTGGAGAATATTCATTTGAAGTCCTCTTCCGATCCCAGGGTGATCCTGAGGTCGAAGAAAAAATGCAGTTGACTATATCCGTCAGTGAAGGAATTCCATATGGGGTTCCAACATGGAATGAAGGAGACCGTTGGACTTACAGATACTATCTTAACGCTAGCAGTTCGTCCATACAGGAGATGTATCAAGAAGGCGAAGTCACTTTCACCGTAGAGGGGGAAGAAACGATACATATGGGAGACGAAACATACAGGGTGTACAACGTTTCATACCGTAAAACAGCCATCATCGAAGGCGTGACCGACCAAGGTGGTGTAGTGGGCGAGGTAGATTTCGAGATGGACGGATTTACCCACGGAAATCTATATTACAGAAGGAGGGACCTTGAGATAGTTAGAGGAGAATTCCGCAACTATATGGACGGTATATCCATCGCTGTGGGTATAGAGATCGATATAAACATCACAGATACTAGTCACATGCAGACGACGTTCACAGAGAGTTTCTTCAATTCGCCCATAGAACTGGGGAACAGCTGGGAACGAAATGCGGTATACGATAGATACTCAGATATGTACACATCTTTCGATCCATCGGGTTCACCATATCCGGATAACGAGCACGAGGAGAATGAGTTTAAGATAGAACATGACCAGAAGATCGAGGCGGTATCTGAATTGATGTTCTCTATCGGAGAAGATGATCTCGAAGTCATCGAACTCGCTGGCACGGACAGATGGACCATGGACGGCGATGAAGAAACAGAAGGCAGCTTCAGAAAATATTACTCGAGACATGTGGGTAATTTCGTTTATTATCAAATGGAGGATATGTTCGACCAGGAAACCGGACTGAACGTTTTCGATAAGCACATGGTACTGGTGGATCATGAACACCAGTATCGTGAAGTCGAGGATTATGACATGGAAGTTTATGCAGAAGAAGATATTGTGTACTGTAGGCCTGGAGATGAGATGCGTTTCGAACTGAATGTTAGAAACAGCGGAAGGTTCGACGATATCATCGAATTCGAACTCGATGGAGAAAACTGGGCCCATTCATGGGATGAAGAATATCTTGAATTGGAAGCGGGATCATCCGCTACATTGACTCTCTGTTTAGAGGTTCCAGATGATATTGAATCGAACTCCGATCACACGATAACGGTCTTATTTACCTCAATGAGTCAACCCGAAATCACCAAAAGCATACAACTCAATGCATCCATTAGAGATACATTTGAGCCAATCATATCTAACAGATACCCACCAGTTAGGGATATCACAAGGATAGAAGGCGGGGATGACGTATCGTTCTCGATAAGTGCCCGTTGCTTGGGTGGTGGTGACCTTATGATCAGCTGGTACGTTAACGGGGAACTGGTCGAAACGGGGGCCGATGAATTCGTGTTCACCCCAGATAAGAATGGTGAGTTTACAGTGACCTCGAGAGTGACCAATGGAGAGGAGGAAAGCACTGCAAGATGGGACATCTCGGTCAGGGAACCCTCTTCGACCAACCCCATAATGTACGTGATGATAGGAAGTATAGTACTGATCATCGCGTCGGTAGCGTTATTCCTTTATCGCCGTAAGAGGAAGCGAGAAGATGTGTCTAGCGAAGATGAAGATATCGAAGAAGACAGCTTGGATGAGAACGCAGAAGTAAAAAGCGAGGATGAAAACCTAGAAGTAGTAATCTGGGATGAGAACGTAGAAGAACAAAGTTGGGATGAAAACCTAGAAGAAAGCGAGGAATCGATATGGAAGTAGTTGTGTTGAACGGTAGCCCGAAGTCGAAATACAGCGTTACGATGCAGTACGTGAAATACCTGGAAAAGCGTTTTGACGAGGTAGATTTCCAGGTGATCCACGTGGGAAAGAAGATAAATAAAATAGTGAAGGATGAGGACTATTTTCTTCATCTAGTCGATACCATCTCCAGATCAGATGCGGTGATGTGGGCATATCCCGTTTACACGTGTTTGGTACCATATCAACTAAAGAAGTTCATAGAGATGGTTGTTGATAGGGATTTGACCTCCGCCTTTGCAGGTAAATACTCAACATCCATAAGTACATCGGCCCACTTTTACGATCATACCGCCCATAACTACGTACACGG
>PUPH01000058.1 GCA_003553085.1 Thermoplasmata archaeon | reverse complement strand
TGATATATGTCAGTCTTTCGTCCATCTCAAAGGTTATCCACATATCCAAAGCTCTCTCCGTGCCGATGTTGTTTATCTCCACTCTGAACATCACCACGTCACCTGATACAGCCCTATCGACGTTGATTGATAAGTCAACCTCTAATTCCGGAAGCGTGCCCGATACGGTGAAGGCAACACGCTTTTCGTCACCGTCCCCTCTCAACTCAACAGTCACATTGTTATAACCTGCGGCGGTATCCAGTGTCAGGTTGACCTGGGCAAGGCCGTCCTCATCGGTCAACACGGTGGGACCCCGGTCCAGTTCACCGTCCCCGTTGAGTCCCTGGGTGGTTATGTTGAACCATACCCTCCATCCTTTACCCACATGGTCTCCGAATTCATCTCGCACCTCGACCACCAAAGGCTCCCCTAATCGGCTACCTGCCGTTCCATTTTGTCCATCTCCTGAGATCTTTATCAACTGGAACCTATCGGGATCGAGGTCGGTGGGTTCCACATATAGCTGAGTTGTGTCGCTATAAGGCCCATAGACTGCTTCGACGGTCCAATTACCTTGTCGCCAAGACGAGTAGATATTGTTATCCCAACTTCCACCGGCTCCTTCCTCTATCCTCCATATTACAAAGGGTGTTACATCTTCAATAAGGTTCCCATACCTATCGTGGGATGAGGCAGTGTACTCAAGGCTGGTCCCTGCGGTGATGGTCACGTTCCTGGGTGAGACCACTATGTTATCGATGGATCCGGGTTCGACGATCAAAGATGCGTTGTCACTGGAATCACCGTAGATGCCGACTACGGTCCAAGAACCGGTCAGTTCACCGGTGTACTCATTATCCGACCAGTTACCCCCTGCACCCTCATCTATGAACCATTTGGTGTACGGTGTAACATCAGATACAAAATTGCCGAATTCATCGTAGGCTTCAGCAGTATACCTGATGGTTTCGCCCGCATTAACCGTCTCCGTGTCCGGAGTTATCCTTATGTAATCGACACTGGGCGGCTGCACAGTGAGGGTCACGGTTTCGGTCAGAGCTCTATAAAAACCGGTGACGTTCCAAGTACCAGCGATCTCGGAGGAATAGATATTATCGAACCAGACCCCTTTGGCCTCATCATCGATGGCGAATTCCGTATGATCGGTGATGTTGAACCGGTTTCCATATTCGTCGATACCCTCTGTAAAGAATCCCTGAGTGCTCCCTGCCTGTACGGTGGATTCGGACGGCGTTAACTCCATGGAAACCGCCTCGGCGGGTTCCACGGTGACTGAAACGGGTGAAGAGGTCACATCATCGAAGCTGGCTGTTACATAATAACTTCCGGCAGTCGTGGCGTAAAACCGTCCGGTTTCGTCGGTGTTAAGCCATATGAAGTCCTCGTCATCGGTAGTGATGTTATTACCGTACTCATCGACTGCTCGAGCATCGAAATCGACGGTATCACCGGCGGTTATCACTAGGTCCTGGTCGGGTGATATGAGTACCCTATGTGTATCAGTCGGTTCGACCATCAACGAGACCGTCTCCGTTATACCCATGTATTCGGCGGTGATGGTCCAATCCCCTGCGAATTCGGTGGTGTAAACGCTGTCCTCCCAGACGCCTCCGGCCTGTTCATCCGCCGACCAGTTGGTCTCTTCAGAGACATCGGCTATCCTGTTGTCGAACTGGTCGAAGAGGACCGCCGTAAACGTTACACTATCGCCGGCTGGAACCTGGTGTTCACGGGGGGATACCACAAGGTATTCCCCATCACTCGGCTCCACGGGCATCTCTAGATGACTAGCATATTCCTCAGGAGGATAGTTCCAGAACACGGTTATATCGTCATATGCGCGAACTCGGATGTGATCTATATCCACCGAATGCTGTACCGTATCGTTAAGCCCTTGGCTGCGCATCTGTAGATGTACTGTACCATCATGTATCTCTTCTTCGTCCAGGTCCCAGGAATAGTCACCGATGGATAACCCCTCTTGAACTACGGTCTCATACGTATCTCCCCCGTCCCTGGATAAAAGAATTTCGAACTCTGATTGATCGCTCGCTATGCCGTACTCCAACACATGGTGCTGTGCGGACGATATGTTCTGAACTTCCATGCGTGCATCCAGCCCATATTCTTCGTGAACGTTCCAAGAAAAACCCTCTATCCTCGTGTCATGTTCCGCATCGCCCCAGCGCATGTAGTTGTTATCCGTACCGCCTCTGGAGGTATAATAATGAACGGTCCAATCGGTTGCCTCTAAACTGTTTGCCCCCAATCGATCCGTGGTGAAGTTTGCCACTAGATTTGAAGGAGGTGGAGGGGGCATCTCATTGGTCCTATCTTGGTACAGTCTCACCACCATCGAATCGGTGGGAAGCAGATCAGTTGTGTTTGGATTCCATGTATTATTTTGCATGCCGGAACCTGCCGTGCTTCGATTGACCACCGCCACCGAGTGACCTGGAGTTATCTCGGTTTCGTTACCGTCTTCCGACCTCACCCATGCCCGGATGCCCCACGTATGAAAATCATAACCGGTACCGAGTTCGTCCGATTGGCTCATATTATCGGACTGTGTCTCATTCAAATGATAACCTGTTAAGTTGTTCACGGTCACTTCATCGGGCAGACCTCTGAGATACATGGTCTCGTTATATATCCCTTCACTCAAAGCACCTTCAGAGAATGTATAAATATCGCCTTCCGTCGCGTTCTCCGGGAATCCGGAAACCTCACCTGACACCATTTCAAGTTCCCCCTCGGTATCCATGTACTCGACGCCCGGGGCATTGGATGCATCCATTACGAACTTGACCACCGCCATTTCACCCTCGAATATCATCGCAGGGTTGACTACTTCTTCAGACCAACTATACTCGTTTATACCCGGCTGGTCTATCTCCATAAAGCTTGTTCCGTTGTGAAGTGATCTCTCATCCTCACCATCGTAGGCATAGATGTTGGCTTTTATCGCAGGGTCGTAGGATGTATCAGCGGGCTTCTCGATATACAATGTAAAGTTCCAAGTTCCAGCCACACTGATATCCTCTTGCATGGGCTCCGTAGCCCATGAGTGTATGAATTCATGCTCGCCTGGTTCACCGATGGTCCAATTACCCCACGAACCACCAGTACCGGCGGTCTCGTTCAGTCCTTTGTAAGGCGGGACGATCTCATCATCTCTGAGATAAAACCTTGTGCTGTTGGATACGTCGTATTCATCGAGAACCTCGGAACTCGTGCCCGCACCTATTGTGAGGAACTGGGTGGAAAGAAGTACAACGATCAGTAATACCGCCCCTACGTCCCTGTCCATCATATCCACCCGCTTTCACCACCAACATATCCGGGCTGGGTCCATCTAGAGACCATATAACTATGAATCACTGTAGGCTCCAACCGATCATAGGTAAATCGTTCCATCAGCTATCGTATAATCATGGCTTCTTAGAGATTTATAATTTATGCAGAAGGTTTTAGTCCATAACGATAAAGTTAAAAACGGGTTCGACTTAAGACGGCTCGATAAATTGTACGACGTGATAGTGGCAGGCGGTGGCCCCATCGGCCTGAGGGTCGCGCAGAAGTGTGCAGCCGCAGGCTTGGATGTGGCCGTGTTGGAAGAGCACCGCAGTATAGGAACTCCCATGCAGTGTGCCGGATTGGTAAGCCCCAGGGTGGTCAAGATGACCGATACTAATAGTATCGTCCTCAAGGCGAGTATGGCAACCATACATCCTCCCAACGGAGATCCACTTGTGTTGAACGCCGGGGATTACCGTGCTGCGGTATTAGATAGAAAAAAATTCGATCGTGAGATGGCTCAAAGAGCTGTAGATGACGGCGTAGAGATAAATCTCGGCTGTAAGGTAGAAAGTTCTACTCTAGATGGGGACCATCGATCGGTGAGATACGAAGAAAGCGGTGTCTCAAAAAATTTAGACACTAAGATATTGATCGCAGCCGACGGACCTACGTCCACGTTACGCAGGGATGGGGGGTATGGTGGGCCTAAAATTTTGTTGGCCGGGGTCCAGGCACTCGTGGGAAAGGATTCCGAGGAGGTACATATATTCCTCGGAAAAGATATCGCACCGGGTTTCTTCGCGTGGCAGGTACCCCATCCCCAGGGAACATTGGTCGGTCTGGCCTCCGACGACGGTAGAGCCCTTGAACACCTGAATAAACTTTTGACGCGTAAGGGGTGGAAAAATAAGGTGATAAGCATCTACGGGGGGACCATCCCGCTAGGAAGACCGGATTCCACGATCGATGATAAGTTGATGTTCGTAGGTGATGCCGCATGCCAGGTAAAACCACTGTCCGGAGGCGGCCTTTACACCGGCCTAATCTCAGCAGACCTATGCTCTAGTACGGCGATCAAGGCCATAGACGAGGAAGACACATCACGAAAGAACTTGAAGTCCTACCAAGACGCATGGCAGAAGATGATCGGTAAGGAGATATCCAAAGGTCTATGGATGAGGAAGATATACCGTAAACTCACCGACGAACAACTGGATGAACTCGTCCGGATATTGAGAAAAGAGGGTGTGAAGCGGATCCTTGAGGAAAAGGGCGATATAGACTACCCCTCAACGCTGGCGAAGCCTGTGTTCAAGGCGGCGCCGGAACTGCTTAAATTTACCGGACCATTCATTAAGGGTCTTTTCTAACCACGGGAACGAGTTATACTCCTCCTGCATATAGATCATCACCGCCAATATGCCGAAGAAGGCCGCGAAGCCACCGAGCATATATTGAGGCCAGCGGGGTATGGGTGTTTTTACACTGAATGATGAGTCGCTTATCAGCCCGTTGATCCCGAGTGCGGTGATATTCAAGTTACCGACATAATAGGGCCTATCGGACTCACCGGGCCTTCTTTCGGCCTCTTGCCACTCCTGGTCCGAAAAATGTCCCCTGGATTTCATCAACACTTCTTCACCACCGTACTCGAACTCCAGTGTGAAGCGGAGGAAATATACTCCCTCTGGAGTTCTGTTCCTAGTTTCCAGTGTGAGATCGTTGAAATGGTCATATCCGGAAGGAAGTGTTCCCAGATCGACAGAATAAACGGTATCTTGTGAAGTTCTGAACACAGGTAGATCATCAAGTCTCGAAAGGTCTTTTTCGATATCGTCCAGGGTGGCGTAAGCGTATATCTCCACGGCCAGCGTCACCCTTTCCATATCTGCCTCATAAGGATTTGTCAGAGTGAAAGATAGTGTGTCATCGTTCCCGGGTCTGATGACCGGGGTTTTGAAATCCGAAAAAAGTCGGTTAACGTTCCCAGGATCGGAAACCTCCTCTATGACGGTACTACCTGCCGCCGACGGTAGAAGAAGCAAGGACACGAGAAAGAGGACCAACATCTCGGACTTCATAGACCTAAAAGGAAACCACAGGGTATAAAATATTTATGCGAGTTACCTTAGTTCGTAGATAGATGGTCAAAAAAAAGAAACCCGTAGTCAAGGTTCCAAAGAACGAGGTCCAAAATGTGATGCGGAGATTGAAGGAAGAAGAAAGACTGGACCCCGCCCGAGTGCCCAAAGAGATCGACGAACACGTACTGATACCTGTCGAAGGAGAGGGTGACTTGAACACAGATCAACTAGACTACCGGACACCCAGGAAGAGTCCCATGGAGACGATAAGGGAAAGACTGGGTATGGAGGGTGATCCACTACCAGATCGGTGGGAAAAGATAGGCGACGTTCTTTTGTTCAAGCTCCCTGAAGCTTTGATGGATGATAGGGAACGGATCGCGGAGGTTTACGCCCATGTGCTGGGGGCCAAAACCGTTCTCATCCAGGGACCTATCGATGGAGTTACCAGGCATCCAGAAGTTGAGAAGGTGTTCGGTGAAGAGACCGAAACCATCCACCTGGAGAACGGTATCAGTTACAAGCTCGATACATCTAAGATCATGTTCTCCAGCGGTAACATAGACGAAAGAACGCACATGGCTTCGGTTGTTAAAAGAGGGGAGGTCATAATAGATATGTTCGCAGGCATAGGTTATTTTACCTTGCCCATGGCGGTATATGGGGAGCCTGAGCGGATCCATGCACTGGAGATAAACCCAACCGCTCATAGATATCTGTCTGACAACATAGAGCTAAACGGAGTAGAAGATATCGTGATACCACACCTGGGTGATAATAGAGATTTCGA
>PUPH01000146.1 GCA_003553085.1 Thermoplasmata archaeon | reverse complement strand
ATCCAGGGAGTGCGGAAACCGGATGAGAGAAGCGGTTTCCCTTAACAAACTAGGTGACCTCTATACCTTGAGAGGGAACCTAGAGAAGTCTGAAGAGTACCATATGGAATCCAAGGACATCAGTATGGAGATCGGGGCCAAGGATATAGAGGCCTTGACTTGTGATCGGCTGGGTTTGATAAGCAGATGGAAGGGAGATGTGGATGAAGCCGAAAGACTGCATCGGAAAGGCCTGGACATCGGTAAAAAGATCAATGACGATGAAAATACGGTCCTAAATCTGATCGGTTTAGGTGAGGATCTGGTCGAGAAAGGGGGGATAAAAAACTGGGAAACGCATTCATACAAGGTGATCAAGGTCATCGATGAATGGGAGTACTTGGAGACGTTCATCAGGAACCATCTACTGATCGCCAGATGTCGCAGGGAACAGGAGGACTACGCTGGAGCGAAGGAACATATAGACCTAGCTCTGGCGAGGTGTAGGAAAGTTAAGGACCTTACCTGGGAAGCTAGGGTGCTTTTTGAATATGGTATTCTAGATAAGATGAGAGGGTACGATGGATCCGACCATCTTCAAAGTGCGGTGGAGCTGTTCCAACGCTGTAGGATGGAGTGGTGGGAGGAGCGAGCCAAGGAGATGTTGTGATCAGATCTCCATCATAGATAACATATCTCTTCTCAAGTAGTAAGCCCCGCATGCGACTATCAGCAAGCCTAGATACCATAAGATCCTCGTGGGGTATCCCGGGTTTGAGGTTTCCAACAATTCTGTTAAAGGTTCCAGTATATCACCCATGCTTTTCAATAAGATCCCGACCCCGATTATGTACCATCCCTTTGCTTTTATAGTCTGGATGATGATCACCGCAAGTATCAGACCGATGATCTCTGCAAAAGCGAATATGGATGATCGAGATACACCTCCTACATCCAAATGTATATCGGCTATCACGGTAGAGAGTGCTACCACTAGGAACCAACCGATCATAGTGATCAGGGCTACCGTCTTTTGACTGGCGTTAAGGTCCACTCCGGCGAACTGAAGTTTTAGGACTAGAGCGATGGTCATCAGGGCGATGGATATGAGTCTAGTGAAGAAATAGGCGGTAGATAGTCTGAGTGCCCCCATGACTCCTCCTGCCAAAAAAAGTGTCAATATGGATAGTAAGAAAAGAAGCCAGACCCATTTTTCACTACTCTTAAAGTCGTACAACCGATATATCATGAAGAAGGAATAGATGGCGATGATCAAAGCTATCATACCTACCGATGCATCTATGGGATGATACCACCCACTAGCGAAGGGTATCATAACCCAAGCTGATAGCATCATCACCCCCACCACCAGGAAAAAGATATCCCCTTTCTGTGGTCCGGTTTTCATGTGATCTCTCCAACCTTTAAACATTTTAATTATGGATTTTGAAAGTTATATAATTTGTGTACAAATTCTAATCTCATCGTTTTTGGTGACGAGGTACACCTGTGATTGTGATTTCTCAGTTTTCGAACAGATCTAAGTACTCTTCGTAACCCTCCTCTTCCAGACCTTCCTTGGGTATGAATCGGAGTGCAGCGGAGTTCATACAGTACCGCTTCCCGGTGGGCCCGTCGTTGAACAGATGACCCAGGTGTGATCCGGCATGTCTGCTCTTCACCTCCGTCCGATTGTCGAAGAGCCCGCTTTCCTTTTGAGTCACGATATTCTCTGGTTCAAGGGGTTTGGAGAAGCTGGGCCATCCCGTTCCGGAATCGAACTTATCCTTAGAGCTGAAGAGCACCTCTCCGGAAACGACATCGACGTAGATACCTTCTCTTTCGTTGTCCCAGTACTCGTTCCTGAAAGCCGGTTCCGTTCCCTTCTTCTGAGTGACCTGGTACTGTTTTTTAGTGAGTTTTCTTCTCAGTTCTTGATCAGTCGGTTTTTTATGATCCTTCATCTTACATCACCTCCAGTATTTCATCGATCCCTTTCAACTCTATATCTGGTTTCAGTCCTTGAGGTCTATCTCCGTGGTGGTTTATCCAGCAGGTGTACATCCCGGCGTTATGGGCACCGACGATATCTGCCATGTAAAAATCACCGATGTAAAGGCAATAGTTAGGTCTTGCACCGATCAGGTTCGCTGCGTGTAGGAATATCCTTTCGTCAGGTTTTCTATAACCTACCTCTTCGGAGAACACAAGGGTTCGAAATCTGTTCAAGAGATCCACCGCTTCCAATTTTGTAGTCTGTACATCTTTGGAGCCGTTTGAGATTATACCTATGTCATGATCCTCTTCAACTCTATCTATGACTTCGTGTATGCCTTTGAATCCTGCTTCCATCTTCGGGTAGGTATCGTAGAACAGGGAGTTGAACTCCTCGGCATGTCCAGTGTCGATATCCAGCAGTTCAAGTACCTTCCTGCTCCTATCGGATCTCACCTTCTCAAGGTCAACTCCCTCATGGAATCTCTTAAGTGCCGCCTCATCGGCGATCTTAAAAGCTTTGATCAATTGTTCCGCTGTAACACCTCTGAATATATCCCAACCATGGTGTATCTCTTTCAAAGCTAATTCATGGGCGAGCCTCTGATCGAATAGGGTTCCGTCTATATCGAAGAAGACCACATCCACTTCTTCAAAGAGGTTCATGTTCTTAGTATGGACAACTTCAGTTAAAAAGTTGTTGTGGCGGTTCCACATTTTTATAGATGGCAGTCTGGAAAAAGGTCGGTTTGTGAACGCTTTCCCGGCGGGCTCAAAAGTATTTTTTGTAGATAAGACCTATCAAGTTGACCAGCAGCGCTGTAGCCAGCCAGAAGATCAACAAGATCATGAAGGTTTCTGTGAGATCCCTCCCACCCAGATACGGTATGTACCCCTGCCCGTGAAGGACCAATACCAGGGCTAAGGAACCGTATGTCTTAGCGCCGAAGACAGGAAAGAGGACCTTTGCGTGTAGTTTCACCACCACGGACCCGATGACGAGATAAAGGATCAGGCCTAACAATACCAGGTAGGGTATCTTTATTGATGCCAGCAGCAGTAAAAGTGACAATATGTTGTTGAACACCGTGCTCTTACTAACGTAGTGCTTCTCCACCATGATCCCGTATATCAGGATCATGCACACACCGGCTATGGCTGCCTGGGATGGAGTGAGTAAGGGCATCGAGGGTGTATGTTATCGGAGGTATATAAATCATAACGTTTTGTAATATGGAAGCATGGGGCATGTGGTGCCGGCGTCCCCCTTCCAGAACTCCGATATATCCATGGTCACTACATCGTATCCGTGGTCTTCCAGTATCTTCTTTGTGCTCGGATATGCATCTGGCATGAGTACGGTATCGTCTCCCAGGTACACCATGTTTATGGGCTTGTTCCCGTACTTGGAGTCCTGTGTGGACTTCGGTATCTCTATGAGTTCGAACTCTTCGAAGTATGCCGTATCCACTATATCCGGGCAGATGGCCAACGTTCCGTTTCCCACAAAGTTGACCGCTGAGAGCAGGTGGAAAACCTCCGTCACCGGCACCTCTGTGAACTCCGTTCCGGGGAAGTGTGTCCTGAGCTGCTCAACGCCTTCCCTGTTGGTCCTTTCAGAGATACCGACGAAGCAAATATCTCTATCCGTGACCAGTATGTCTCCTCCCTCCACCGTTCCCGGCTCTTCTATGTATCGTATTCGAAAACCCTCATCTTCGAGATGATCGGCCACCACCTCTTCCTCTCCCCTTCTGGAGGGGACACCGAACCTGCAGATAGAGGCGATCTTCGACGAGGTCCCCACCAAAGCGGTATCCTGTACGAAGATGCTGTCTGGGAAGTCGTTTTGAACGGGTAGTTTTTCCACTTGGACACCATGTTTTCTCAATATATCGACGTAATAGTCATGCTGTTTCAATGCACTCTCCATATCTATCGTGCTGTGTCCTGGGTTCTTGCTCAAACATCTCCTGTAGCTATCTCCGGGTGGTATCACAAGCACCTTATCGAATATTCGATCCATGGTCCACCATGATGATACCGGAGGATATTAAGATTGTTGAGGTCGAGCGATATTTTATGAGAGTTAACAAAGATGGATCTGTGACGGTGCTTCGACATCCGTATGTATTTTTCCAGATGACGAAATTAGATCGATTTTCCACTTCCGATCAAATAACCCTGTGGGATGCGAAGGATGCCTGTTTCATATGATTTGTACCGGTCGCTCTAGGGTGCGTTCATCACCGTTTTCATCACATCCAACGAATATAGTTTTAAATCATCTGCTCCCTCGGCGTGTTCTTTCAACTCTTGTGAAAAACCGCTCTTGGAGAATAGAGCGTAGCTCTCCTTCCTATCATCGTTCCTCCATCTCACTTTTTCTGCCTTTTCTTGTAAGTGATTCAGCAAACCAAAACCGACTTTGTTTTTTGACCATTTACACTCAGCAAACAGTATCCTAGATATCCTATCGTTCAAAGCCACTATATCGATCTCGTCTTCCCTATACCACCACCGGCCGACTTCGAAGGAACCATATTCGTGATTTATCAATTCCCTACAGATATCTTCGAAGATGAAGGAAACAAACCGGTCTAGATCTTTCATGATATTTTCTAGTAAGATCTCATCTTTTGTTTCTAATTGGCTTTTATTCGGGAATATGAAATTGAACCAAAATCTGAAAAAATTGTCCTCTAGATGATACCTTCCTTTTTTGGACTTCTTCTCCGTGATAGGGGTCCTTCTCTTTATTAGGTGTAAATTTCTTAGCACTGATAGATAACTCGATAGACTGTTTTTATCTATTCCCGTATCGTTCTTTATCTCGGAAAATTTGGTATGACCTTGAGAGATCGATTTTAGGATAGTATAATAATTGATGGGCTCTCTGAATTCCTCTCTCATAAGGAACTCTACTTCATGGTGCAGTACAGACCCCTTGTTGAGTATATTCCCCCTGATATTTTCTCTTATCGATTTTTGGCCATCGAACTGTTCTAAAAAATAGGGTATCCCGCCCAGTATGGAGTAAATCTTTATTTGTTCTTCAAAAGAGCGATCTGGAAAAAAATCTTTTGCGTTTATGAATTTGAACGGCTCCAATTTCCACTGACCGGTCCGCCTACCGTACAGAGGGGACCTAGGGCTCAATACCTGATCTTCCATCATCGATATGGAGGACCCAGTCAATATAAGGAACAGATTTGAATATTTCAGTTCTTTGTCCCATAATCTCTGTATTTTGGATGGGATCGATCTGTCAGCGTTTATGATATAAGGGAATTCGTCAAGGACTAAGATGAGATCTTTGTCCTTCAGATATCGAAGTAAGGTTTCCCAGTCATGTTTTAAATCCTTTATGAGTTCATCTTTTAGTTCCTCGTAAACGACTTCATAGGCCTCTTTTAGTTGTTCTTTCTTGTTAGATTCGGGGGCTGTGTAATACACGTGTTTCTTATCACTACAGAACTTTTCGACCAGGGTGGTTTTTCCGACTCTTCGTCTTCCGTATAAGATGGCTAAAGCAGGCCTATCCTCGTTCTGTGAATCTAAAAATCCCAATTCCTCCTTTCTATCGATGAAGGTTCGTGTTATCATGATTATAATAATCAGGATTATTCCTAATAAGTGTTGTTGTGATAATCATGATCAAAGATATGATGTTCTTTCGAGTTTTTCAAAAATTTCGATAGGATACTTAGAAAAAACTCCATGTTAAAACTGAATTTGCACCACCTATAAAAAAGAGGAAAAAGGCTGGATCTATTTCATCCAGCCCAGGTTCAGCTCTTCCAGCTTCTTGTCTGTAGGGATCCCGGTTTCTTTGTCCCATCCCATGGACTCGTAGTAGCTGTCCAGGGCAGTATCCAGATCAACGACCTGCCCCTTACCCCGTCCATCAGGAGCCTTTTCCTTGAGGAAACGCTCGGGCAGAGTATCGTCCTTCCTGTCGAACCCGAAGGATACGTTCAGCATCCGCTCCATGTTTATCACCCGCTCCGCGGCCTTCAACAGGTCCTCCTTGCTGTATTCCTTTCCAGTTGCGGTGGACAGCAGTTCTGCGTAGGTGGAAGCCTTGTTCGCCAGTGTTATCACGGTGAAAAGACAGACACCCAACATGTTGGTGGCCATGCAAAGTTCTTGGAAGGGCTTGACCCACCATTTGTTCCCGTCTTCAAGGAAGTCTATCTCTCCTTCTATACCGAGGTCCGGTT
>PUPH01000065.1 GCA_003553085.1 Thermoplasmata archaeon | reverse complement strand
TTCTTCTTCAGCATCAGCCAGGGTGCGAGGTTGCTGTTGTGCTCCTTATCGGTGGAGATAACAACATCACCTTTTTGAAAATTCAGACCCCGGGCGACCATGTTTATGGATTCTGTGGCATTTTTTGTGAACACTATCTCCGACCGGTCTTCAGCATTTATCAAACTCCTTAGAGATTCCCTAGCGGAGGTGACCCTTCTGGTAAGTTTGTTCGACAGACTGTGAGAGCTGCGACCGGCGCATACCGGGAACTCATGATAATATTCATCGACCGCTTGGATCACCGAGTACGGTTTGAGGGTCAAACATGCGTTATCGAAGTAAATGTATTCATCGACTAAAGGAAAATCCTCTCTGATCTTATCTGTATCCAACATCTTATCTACCTACGTATTCTGAATAAACACTCAGGGCTTTTTTATGGTCTTCAGTACCTTCCACTATCAATCTCCCGTCTTTGAACAGTGTGAGTTCATACCCGTCAACGGAGAATTTTACCAGTGATCTACCTACACGTTCCGCCCCATACCTCTCTTGGTACTTGTCGAGCTCTATATCCACCCGTTCACCCGGGCTGACCTGGACAGCATCTCTACCGCATAACTCGGTGGTAACATCTTCATCACCATCCAGATACTCGTATTCCCCCTCACCACAGCAGTGACATCCGTCTCTCCTAGCCACATCTATCTGTTCGTAATCGTTCTTCCAGATATCCATGGTCAGCAGAGTAGGGCGAAGATCCGCATCCACAAGGTACTTTACCGCCTCGGTAGAGGCTATGTTTGCTAACACCCTTGGTAGAGAGAACAGTATACCGGCTGTTGCACATGTTTCCATACTCCCGGGATCCGGCATCACGGATAGTAAACAGCGCAGACAAGGTCCCTCACCGGGTTCGATGTTCATGGTCATCCCGTAGGTCCCCAGTATGGCTGTGAATATCCATGGTACTTTGTTCTTCACACATGCGTCGTTGAGCAAAAAACGAGTTTTCATGTTGTCCGTAGCGTCAAGGACGATATCTACATCCTCGATCAATCCTTCCACATTGTTTGGACTTACCTCGACGACACGGGCATCCACCTCCACCTCGGAGTTGATCTTTTGCAGCTTTTCCTTCACCACGTCCGCTTTTGCCATGCCAACGTTACCTTCATGGTAGAGAGCCTGTCTCTGGAGGTTAGAGAGTTCGACGACATCTCTATCTATCACCCTGAGCATACCGACACCGGCCCGTGCAAGACCTTCGGACATTACTGAACCCAATCCTCCCAACCCGATTATGGCCACCTTGCCTTTTGATATCTGCTCCTGGCCCCTTTCACCTATCTCAGGCAGCACTGTCTGTCGGGAGTACCTTGTCATGAACAGTCATCCTCCTTTGAATAAATAAAATTTTGGAAGCGTTGAAATAGTTCTCTATGGGCATCACAGAGTTCTCCCTTGATCTGGTATCTCACAAGTTCCTCCTGCCAGTGTGAATTGTGTAGAGCGCACTCTTTCGTTCGACAGAAGGGTTGTCCAGTCATCCTCCACACCACCGACTGCAGAGCATATGTCTTGATGGCGTCGGTCATACGGGGATCCTCCGGCTCCATGGGAGAGAACCCCATATCATCCTCGGTACCGGTGTAATACTCTCTTGGTTTAGCCGGACCTTGAACTATACCTTCAGTGGAGATGATGGAAGGTATCGAACAGACCACGGTCCGAGCATGGTACCTGGCATCGTACCGTTCCATGGTCCCGATCAACCTATCCGTTACTACGATGTGGTGGATATCGTACCTATCGATATATTCGCGTAACACTCTAGCGACTCGATGTCCATCGTAGAGGATACCGCTGAATCGTTTCCCTTTCAGCATCTTCCTCTCGATCTCGACTTCTATCGGCAGCGGTTCGTGGAACTCCCTTCTATCTATCTCCCTGACCCTGCACTCTGCCAGTTCTTTAGATAGTGTTCTGATAGGCGGCTCATGGAATATATCCTGCCGTAACTCTACCGGTAAGGGGATGTATCCATTCAGATAGCGTACTATATCATCCCCTTGGACGTGCTCCATGTCCTCGGGGATATAAAGTATCACTTTCTTGAAAGGTAGTTCAACCCAGGATCTCATCGACGACCTCTGCGGCTTTCCTACCGGACATGAGCATCGAACCGAAGGTTGGACCCATCCGGGGTAAACCGTAGGTAGTAGATACCGCCATACCCGTTACCACAAGACCGTCCATCACCTTGCCGGTGTGCTCTACCACCAGATCTTCGGATTCCTCGACCCACATACCACCGAAACCGGAAGTCTTCAACAGACCTCGTTCTTCCAGTTTTCTGACTACACACGCATCATGACCGGTGGAGTCGATGATCACCTTAGATTCTAGGGATATGGGATCAACGCAGGTTATCTGCCTCGGCAGTGCTGATACAGGTGTCCAATTTATCACCACTCCGCCTACCTTTTTCTTACCCCTGAAGACCACATCGTCGAACTCGGTCATGTTGAGTATCTGGATCCCCTCGTCGCAGGCTGCGGCGATCAACTTCGAGCACGCGTGAGGACCTAAAGCGGTGTATAGATTCCCACTCTTCTTGTACGGTATACCTAGTTCGTCGAGGATCTTATGGGCCGGAGGACGTACCGTGACAGTGTTCATCAGATAACCTCCCAACCAGAAACCACCTCCCAGGTAGTTGTTCCTCTCGACCACGAGTGTTTTGTGACCTTTGGAAGCCAGATCTCGGGCGGCCATTAGACCGCTCGGTCCCGCACCGACGATTATGACATCGGATTCGGAGTACTCGTCCAATACCTTACCGAATTCTCGCACTATCGCTCTTGTAACATCGCTTTCGCTGGATTTTCCAAACATAGGTTTCATGCACGATTAACAATTGTGAAAGGTCTTAAGATTTTCGGTCAGAAGAGCATATACCTAGAACAGCATCCCACAAAAATTTGGCATCGACGGTGCATGATGTTTTTTTGGACTAGCTTTAGATAATCATACTTTTTCAGATATTTAGACTCAGGTTTCCCTTTGGAGTGAACAAAAATACTAATAACTCTAAAACATATGAGCCCAAGGATGAAAAGGTCGTACTGGTACGCGTTAGCGTTGATCCTGATTCTGTCGCTGCTGGTCAGGACCTATCCTCTATTCAACTACTCCCTTTGGGGGATGGATGCTGGTGAATATGTTTATTACACTCAGAGATGGGTAGAAAGAGGCAGCATGTATCGGAGCATAGACGGTTGGGCCCAGGCCTATCCTTTCTTTCCTGGATTGTTCGCCTTGTCGGGATCGTTCCATATACTGACGGATGTAGGCGTGTACCATTCAGTCAATTTCGTACCGGTTATCCTATCTTCTTTCGTACCTTTGGTGGCTTTCCTTCTAGCTTACCGGATCACATTGTCGAAAAAAGCATCCCTCCTTGCATCTGCATTCCTTTCTTTGATAGTACCCTTCGTTTACAGTTATTCGCAACCTAAACCTGAGACACTGGGATTCTTCCTTCTGATATTCATCTTGCTCCTCTCTTTCATGGTCACCAAAAAGAACCATGTTAAGATATTGTGCTTATCGGTCCCCTTCTTCGCGGCCCTCATCGTCACTCATCATCTATCCTCCTTCTTCATAATGCTGTTCCTGCTGGGAGGTTTCTTTTTTGCCGAGTTGATGAATACCAGATGGAGATGGGAGAACAAGATCCGGATCCTCTTGTTCCTTGTTTTTTCCACAGGGACAATACTTTACTGGTACTACGGTGCCCCTGTCTTCAGAGACGAGCGGTTACTGGATGTGATGGGATTACCGTCTTACAGTATCGTTCTATCGCCCTACGTGATGGCCCTGCTCGGTTATCTGGTGATCAAAGTAAGGAGAAGATCTTCTTGGCGACCAGACATCGATCTGAGATGGCAGAACAAAGATCGACAGATGATGATAGGGATCTTGCCCGCAGTGATCGGATTTATCATGATAGTGTACAGCGCTTTCTTCCATATACCTGGTACCAACATAAGACTCGGTTCATCGGTACTACTGTACTCACCATTTTTACTGTTTGGAGTTTTCACGGTTTTCTCAGGAAACTTACTCAGAGTGATCCGTGAAGGAACAACACTGACCGGTTGGATATTAGGTATAAGCGGAACCTTCATGATAGGGGCGCTAACAGGCTTCTCATCTCTGTACACCGTTAGACAAGTGGCATTCTTCATGCTGCCTATCTCCATACTTTTTGGACTGGGGCTTGTATGGTTCCAGAACATGATGGATCCTTTTTCAAAGAAAAAGAGGATCATAGCTATAGTGGTAGTACTCATCCTTGCATTGAACAT
Source organism: Thermoplasmata archaeon (assembly GCA_003553085.1). GTDB lineage: Archaea > Thermoplasmatota > Thermoplasmata > Halarchaeoplasmatales > Halarchaeoplasmataceae > Halarchaeoplasma. The sequence continues at coordinate 1,888 of PUPH01000065.1, read as the reverse complement.
CCCATTGATGTATCCGGGACAGGATACCACCGGAGGGTATGTAGAATGGACTGAGTACGATAACATAGAAGCGTCCTTTTGGGCTAGGGATTCTTTACCGAATAAGATACTTACTGATCAAAGGCTCAGCGCGGCGGTGTTCTCAACGGGGGAGACCGATACGACTTGGACGGATGGGGAACCGGCTTACTTCTCAAAAACGGTAGATGAAGCGAAGATCGAAGTCGAGGATCTTGGGGCTCGTTACTTCATGATGGATCGATACCTAATAGATGGAGCTATGGTGGAGACCGGGACCAACCCACGGCCTGTGGAGGAGGTCCTCCTTGAATGGTATAGAGACGGCCATCTGCTTTATCAAGGTGAGAGCACCAAGATCTACCTGATCCAAAACTCATAAGAAAACGAAACGTTTATTAATTCAAAGTGATGATTTACTATTTGAACGGGTAGGATATATGACAAAAAAAGAAGGGGTCAAGAAGTCCTTGACGCATATACCGGGGAAGATCAAATCAGAGGTGAAGAAAAAACGTGAGTCGGTACCCTTTTTGATCACCATTTCATTCCTTGTTGCATTCATAGCAGCAAGACTCTGGGTAGTCCTTTTAGGGGCTGCAGAAAGACCTCCCCCAGAGGGGGTGGTTTATGTCGGCAGAAATGTGGTCATAGGAGGATACCACGTACACCACATAACCTACGGTATCATCTTGATATGTATCTCTGCATGGTTAGCCATAAACTACTGGAGCAAGACCATCGTAAGGATCAGCTCGGTCATGTTCGGAGCGGGACTGGGATTGATAGTCGATGAGTTAGGATTTATCATCGAGGGTATAGAACCATACAGAGCGGATAGGGAGGTGTTCTATGTCGCCGTACTCATCGTGGCAGGTTTCCTGAGCTTGGTCTATTTCCCATCATTCTATGATTCTATAAAGAGAGATCTCAAAAGATGGAGGCGGAGGGTTTTCTTAAAAGACAAAGAGGATTGACGGGACATCCGTCACAAACCGGACTCCTCTTACTACAGTTTTCTTTGCCCAAACGTACCAGTAAGGCATGAAATTCTTTGTAGATCTCGATGTCCGTAGGTACCGTGTTTTGAAAATAGTCCTGCACATCATCGTAGGATCCCTCAAAACCGAATGCCCTTTTAACGATCCTCATGGTGTACGCGTCCACTACGAATATCGGTCTGTCCCCGGCATAGAGTGCTATACTATCAGCAGTCTCCGGACCTATACCTTTGATTTCCAACAATGCATCCCTTAAATTTTCCTGTCTTAGGAAGTGATCGACTCCGCCGTTTTCTAACACACATCTAGATAACCTTTTCAGCCTCGCAGCCTTCTGCCTGTAGAATCCAGTAGGACGGATCAACTCTTCTAGATGTGCCTTCTCGATTTCCCAGATACTCATTGGCGTCAAACATCCCTCTTTTTTCAAGTTGTCTATGGCCGTTTCCACATTGTTCCAGTTCACGTTCTGAGTCAAGATCGCACCGACCATCATCTCGAACCTCGTTTCGGCGGGCCACCACTTCTGAGGGCCAAAATGTTCCAGAAGTCTCTGGTAGAGATCCATCGTAGGGGTCATGGGACCGGTAGATATCGTTCCTTTAAAAAATCATTTGTCCAAAGCTTTAATACGTTCAGAACACCTTTTGAAACCGTATGAAGAGTACAGGTGTGACGGATCTGCCATTGCACGGTGGGAAAGCTCCCCGGTGGCTGTTCCATCGCATGGTGAAGTTGAGCAGTGCGATAACGGAAACCATATTGGATGATTACGGGCATGAAGTATTTCTAGAAAGGATAACGGACCCGTACTGGTTCCAAGCCTTAGCCTGTACAATAGGCTTCGACTGGCACTCCAGCGGTACAAC
>PUPH01000136.1 GCA_003553085.1 Thermoplasmata archaeon | reverse complement strand
CGCTGAACACGGTCTTCCAGCCCCTGACCAGTTCACTGCTTTTACTGCTGCATCTACTCGTATTGATACCTTTATACCTATTCACAGTCAGAGCCATATGGGGAAGGGTGCAGGAACCCAAGGTGGTATCCACAGATGCAAAGACCGGTCTTTTCACCCTATCCATCAAAGGAGAACTACTCTCATTCATACGAAAGGACTACAAGATGATACTCCGTAAAACACCATTGATCATCGGTTTCATATTCCCCATACTGATCGTCCTGCCGAACCTGTTCATGATGATGGAGGATGGATACATCTCAAGATTTCAGATAACTTACGTGGTGTTCATGATCAGTTTCTTGAGTGTTATCAGCATGGAATCCATGCTCAAAGTTGATGCTGAAAGCATGGATTTTCTGAGGACTTTACCCATAACCAAAAAGATGTTCGTCAGATCCAAGGCTTTGGGTATGGGTTTGATACCTGCGGTTATTGGTGTACTGCTGGTGTCCGTTGGTGTGTATTTCGAGCCCACTGCAGTGATGGCTTACCCCTTTGCACTGATGCTCCCCATGATCACATCTTTTGTCTCCATGGGATATCTTTTTGGGTACGAGTACGAAGAGATAGGGGTTCCCGATACGAGTTTTCTGAGGATGTTCCTGATATTTATCATACTGATGATCCCCTATGTTGTGATTGGTGTACCTATCCTTTTCAACAGATCCATCACTGGTTTTTCCGTGAGTTATCTAGCAGCCGGAGTGTTCCTTTACTTATCGTATCGATTCATCTCTAAGGTCTAAGGACCGATAATGATTTATCCTCTCATGGGGATGAACCAACATGACCAGATGTGTTCTCTGCGGTGAACTCGACTCCGGTGAGTATAGATGCAGATGCGGTGGTCCTCTTCAGTTGGATCACGCGGTGGGGTCTATCGTGGATGAAAGTGACGTCTGGTCGAGTCACAGAGATTATTTTCCCTACGATGTATCGAAAGAGGAATCCTTAGGGGCGGGAAACACACCACTCATAAAAGCGAGAGGGCTGTCTAACAGATCCGGTACGAACCTATATCTGAAGAACGAGACGGTCAATCCCACCTGGAGCTTCAAGGACCGCGGTACCATCATGGGGGTAAAGCGTGCCATGGAACTGGGTCATGAAAGGATCGGGACGGTATCCACCGGTAACATGGCCGCTAGCGTCGCCTGCTACGGCGCCTACAACGGGTTACGAACCGTCGTATTGGTCCCCGGGGACATATCCCAAGGTAAGCTCGGTCAGATATCCATATACGGTCCTGAGATCCTGGGTGTTCATGGGGATTATGGCGATCTATACTACGAGAGTTTGGAGTTGGATGACATCTACTTCATAAACTCCGATGATCCTTATCGGATAGAAGGGTACAAGAGCATCGCCTTCGAGATAGCTCAGGAGATCCATGCAACACACGTGATCATACCCACAAGTTCAGGAGGATCGTTCCGGGGGATAGTGAAGGGCTACGAGGAGCTGCTTAAGAACGATATCATATCCCATCTTCCGAAGTTCGCTGCGGTCCAGGCCCAGGGTTGCTCACCGATAAAACTAGCATACGAAGAAGATGGGCAGGTGAAGCGTTGGAAGGATCCGAACACCGTGGCCAAAGCGATCTCGAACCCCTTTCCACCCAGCGGTGATGCGGTTGTAAACAAGTTGAAGGAGCTGGAAGGGTTGTGCCTTGCCGTTGATGACCATGATATCCTGGAAGCTCAAATATCCATCGCCCGGGACGGCATCTACTGTCAGCCGGCGTCCGCTGTGGGTGTAGCCGCCATCCCCCAGTTGATGGACCATATAGGTCGGGATTCAAAGGTGGTCAGCCTTATCACAGGGAGTGGGATGAAGGTGGATGTGCGTTCATCCAATGTCGATACGGTGACTTTGGACGGTCTCAGAGATCGTGTATCCAGATGACGGGCTACTTCTGCAGATCTTTCAATCCCATCTGTAACCCGGATCTCTAGGTATCAGTATCCATAATATTATGTAGATCAGCACGGCGGTCCCCAGTGATGCGAAGGCCAGTATTACCCATATTATCCTCACCAGTACCGGATCTAAATCGAAGTACTCTCCGAAACCTCCGCATACACCACCGAGGAGTTTATCCTTACCGGAACGATACAGTCTGTTCATGTTACCACTATTGACCTTATTCCTTCTATATTTTTTTTCTGTCCTACCATGCTTAAACACCAGGATCAACAAGGCGATGAGCAGTACTATCACGAATATCTCGCGCAGGTTGTCCAAGGCATATCTGCCGAAACGGTCTATGAAACCGATGTCGAGTTCTTTGTTTATTATCATGAATACGTTCGCCAGAACCCATAGGAGAACCACCAAACCAGCGGCCGTCATGACCGGTGAGAAGTATTTTAAGTACCTGGGTCTTTTACTGGAGAAGTACGACCAATAGTTGAACAGCAGGAGAAGACCGAACAACAATGCAAGGTGATCGGATAGGAAATCAGCGATGTTCTCGTTCACCGGAGTGTCCAACAAAGCACCCACTTCGTAGAGTCCCCAGATCATCACGCTGAGGAACAGCAGTCCTAGGAGACTCCATAATAAGGGTCCTAGGATCCCGAACGTGTATCGATATCTCCTCTCCGCCTCCCTGCCCACATCCTCCATCTTCACGGTGAACCTTTCGGTAAAGTCCTCTAACTCATCTTCGAAATCCTCGAATCGTTCATCTAGATCCTTCAGACGTTCTTTTTCATCCATGATCCATCATCCCTATTTACATCGAACGAGATAAGTTCTCGGTTGACCGCTCCTTGTATCACACCGTACTGCTGTGGGTGTTTGATATAACGGATCGGTAGTATTTTAAGATTATAGCTATGTTCCTTCATCCATCACACATAAATACAACCTCTTCTTAGGTTCGATTCATGGATAATGAAACAAACTCTCGAGACATATTCATCAAGGAAATGCCCGATCTATCAACGGAGCCGGCATCGTTGGGACTCTTCGGTCTCGCAGTTGCAGCACTGTTACTGGGGGTGACATACCTTGGTATAGCCGACAGCGCCAACAACGCCCTGCTGATACCATGGGTTCTGTTCTTCGGAGCTACCGCCCAGTTCGTTGCGGGTATCATGGAGTTCGGTAGAAAGAACATCTTCGGAGCGACGGTTTTCACCTTCTTCTCACTGGCGATGTACGCCATCGCACTGACCGCTTACATCAATACCTTCACCGGAGCCTCTGTGGATACCACCCACTACGCTTTCGGTCTGATAGCTGTACAGCTGTTCCTCGTGATAATAACCGCTGCATCGATGTTGACGAACAAGGTACTCTTCGCCATAGTTATATCCGTGGATATCGCCCTGCCGATCATCATAGCCCACTATCTTTGGGATATCGATGGGGCCGTAGGGGGCTTGTTCCTGCTGGTTACTTCCGCACTCTCGTTCTACGCGGCAGGTGCCGTACTTCTTAACAGCATGACTGAAAAGACTATATTACCGTTAGGAAGCCCTATCTGGAAACCCTAGGTGAAAGCGTATAAAGGCCGGTTTGGATATCGGCCGTAACCTTTTTTACACACACCCGTCTGGGGGTATATATGCCCCAAGACGACCATTTTTCTGATGAAACAGATCACAGCATCCCCTGGGAGTTGAAGTTCGACAATATGATCCCGAATAAATCGTGGTACTGGTGGTGGTGGTTATTCTTCATAGATGATCCGGAGAAACCGGCCGAGCCAAAACAGTTGATGATACTTTGGTCGACCAAGTACACGGATGATATAACCGTGGATCGAAAAAGATGGTCGGTCAACGAACTACCTCACCGAGAAGATGGAGTCCTGAAGTTCGACGGGATGGCCGCTGCATGGTGGTACGATGGTGATACCATGCACGATCCCCTGCTGTTGAAGGAGATGAACTTCGAAGTCGAAAACGGTGGTAAGAAAGGTGAACTTCGTCCCATTTGTGACGGAGATTACCGTTTTTTCGGCTCCCCCAGAAAGTATAGGGTTCATATCGTCGATGCAGAGAACGACTTCAGACTAGAGCTCACTCCATGGAATGAATACATGCAGAAACACCGATTCAAAGAAAATTACTATACGAAAAAGTACAGTTATAATATAATGAAGATCTACGGTATGAAGTTGAGTGGTACCATAGAGGGTGAGGATGTGACCGGAACCGCATACTTCCAACGGGTCAATGTAAACGCGCCTGCCACACCTTGGTACTGGGGTCTCGTCCACTGTGAAACAGGTAGTTTCATACATTACTTCAACCCGTTCATAGGTCCCCAGATATTCAGGACCAAAGGGAAACAAAGATCAAGGTTGGACTGGGGTGATATATCCCTCTCAAAGACACTCCATTTTTACCACAGAGAGAGCGATACGGAATACAAATTCCGTAAGAAAGATATAACATTGGACCATTCTTTCGAAGGCGATAATCCCGTTTTTTATATCCGAGGAGATGACGGTGAAAAACGATTGTACATGGAGTTGGAAGCTTACTCCAGGGCATACTGGAGATTTCAGCAGCCCAGAAGATTCGGGATGAAGTCCATACTGTATTACAACGAGTATCCCGCAACCTTGAGAGAATTTAGATTCGAAGAAAAGGATGGATCTTTAACCGTGGATAAAGGGGACCTTGGTAAAACCAGTGCCAACTTCGAGCATACTTGGGGAAAGATGTTTTAACTCCCCTGAGGGGTCGCAGGAGAGTCCACGTGATCGTGGTCCGGTAGTATGTCTTCGGCTTCACGTATGTTGGTTGACCAGTAGACGATCACGCTGATCATAAGCCCGATGATCCCGGTGAAGAAGAATATCAGGGCCATACCGGCACCGGAACCCGTACCTATCAGATCACCGAATAAGGCAGTCATCGTACCACCTTCCGTCATCCCGGGTTCGAACACCCTGTCAGATAGCGGACCCGAGATCAAAGTGGCCATGGGTATCGCTAACTGTGCGATGAATCTACGGGCCGCGAAGACCTTTCCTTGCACCGCAGGTTCGACTTTCGACTGCCAGAACGATTGGCTGCATCCTCCGGAGATCACCATGAAGAAAGAGAACACGAAGCTCCCTACGCCCCAGAGTATCAGTCCTCTACCGATGCCCATGAGAGTACCACCTATTATACTGGAGATCGCGATGCAAAGAAAGATACCTCTGATCCTTCTTTTCGGACCGCCCCATACTGCTAATAAAGCACCTCCGGCGACACCCCCTACGGCTGCTATCATCTGGACACCTGCAAGCACCATCTCGTTCCCTCCGGACCGGGCAAGTATCATCGGGGTACGTATGGTGTTACCCATGGTGAAGAATATATTTATCATCAGGAAAAACAGCAGTATCCCCAATAGAGATCTTCTTGCGTAGATATATTTGAACCCGTAGGTTATCTCGGACCATATATTCTTCAGCCCCTTCTCGAAATCCGCCTTTTTCTCCGGTTGAGGTATGTGAACGATCAAAAGCGTTACAACGGCAGCCGAGAAGGTGATTATATCTATCATCATTATGCCCTTTATCCCGATGATACCTATGAGCATAGCAGCGAGGATCGGGCCAGCAAGGTTCGAACCGGTGTCGGCCATGGACATGAGCCCGCTGGCACGGGCGTAGTCTTTTTTGGAGAGCATCAGGGATATAGATGCGGTGAAAGCGGGAAATTGGAAGGCTGCGAAGAATCCTCCGAATATACCGGTTATGTAAAGATGCCATATCTGTAGATGACCGGTGGTCATGAGTATGAAGATCGCAACGGTTGATGCACCGGCACCCAGGTCACCCAACATCATACTGAACTTTCTATTCCATCGGTCCACCAATGCACCGGCTAGAGGGGTCGAGATCAACAATGGTGCGAAGTAACAGAAGCCAAATATGGCGAAGGGGGTAGCTTCCCCGGTCTGTGCCCATATCCATATCATCAAGGCGAAACCTGTCATGACGCTTCCGATTATAGAGATCAGACGTCCGAACCAAACGATCATGAAGGCCCGCATCCCTGTGGGTTTGTGAATCAAGTCTTTTTCTTTCATGCTATCCCAAACATCTAGGGACTATTTAATAATATTTTGAATAAAAAATTTAATAACTTCAATCCACGGGTCAACAAGTACAACTTTGTAGTTGAAGCACCTTCAAAAAGGGACAACACTTTTATTTGCGAATAACACTCCACAGCATCAGTGAAAGT
>PUPH01000138.1 GCA_003553085.1 Thermoplasmata archaeon | reverse complement strand
GTGAGTTAAAAGTAAGAGGAAGGCATGACCCGTGCATCGCGATAAGAGCCGTACCGGTGGTCGAATGTCTATCAGCCTGCGCTGTTCTCGATCTGGTCTTTAGAGGGGAAATCGACGGGTGAGTTCTTCGATGGTTCGGAGGCCGGTTTCGATATTTTCCAAGGAGTTAGCATAGGAGAGTCTCAAGTGATCCTCCCCATTATCACCGAAGGCCGCTCCTGGAGTGACCAAAACACCTTCTTTTAGTATTTCCAAAGCCAGCTGTTTAGAGGAGATATCGAACTCGTATGATGGGAAGGCGTAGAACGCTCCCTTAGGAGTTATACAATGGAAGCCGGTTATGTCTTTCAGACCATCGACCATGACCTTCCTCCTTTCAGCGAAGGTGGAGACCATCTCATCAACAAAATCTTCTCCGTTCTTCAATGCGAAAAGCGCGGCGTGCTGTACCGGTTCGGGCGGGCATGCGATGTTGTAGGAGTGTATGTTCGCAAGATCGTGTATCCAATCCTCCCGAGTGATCATGTACCCCAACCTCCAGCCGGTCATGGAAAATGATTTGGAGAAGGAGTTAACGACCACCACATCATCACAGTATCGAAGGGATGAAACGTGTTCGTCATCATAGACGAACCTATCATATACTTCGTCGGAAATGATCAGTATATCGTTCTCTTTCGCCCATCTGGATATAGCTCTTATCTTCTTCCTTGGGATAACACCACCGGTAGGATTGGATGGTGAGTTCAGTATCAATGCCTTTGTCTTCTCTGTACGGAGGCGTTCGAGTTCTTCGACGGCGGGGACGAATCCGTCTTTCTGTTCTACCCTGTAGGGAACCGGGGTTCCTCGAGCCAGTTCGATGTGAGGTCGAAACAGTACGAAACCGGGATCCGGATAAAGGACTTCGTCACCTATATCCACCGTTCCCTCCAAGGCTATCCGAAGGGCTTGGGTCGCACCGACCGTTATCAACACGTTATCCGGGTCGATATCGATGGGATGTTGAACCGCGATCTCATCCCTGAGCTCCGTTAGTCCATAATGAGATCCATATCTGTTGTTCCCCTCTTTCATGGCGCGATACATCTCATCGATCACATCCATGGGAGGTTGAAAATCAGGCTGCCCTTGACCGAGGTTGATGGTATCCTCGTCGGCCATCTCGAACAGTTTACGGATGTCGTGTAGTTCGAACCCACGGATCCTTTCAGTGATCATCTAGACACACCTTCTCTATCTCGGAGAGGGGGATATCCACTATCTCCGCGGAACCTATTGCATTCAGTAGAACGAATTTCACTACATCGTCCGATCGTTTCTTGTCTTTTTTTATGGCCTCGAACACGGTGGAAAGATCCACATCTTCCGAAAAACCGTAACTGTCTATGAGTCGTTTCACCCTACGACCGTCTTCCGCATGCAAAGACCCACGTTCAACGGACATATCCACTGAGATCCTCATGCCGAGGGCCACAGCCTTCCCGTGGGTTATGGGATAATTTTTTTCCACAGCATGGCCGAAGGTATGGCCGAAGTTCAACTTCCGTCTTTCACCGGATTCGAATTCGTCCCTGGCAACGATACGCATCTTCACATCAACGGCATCCCGTACAACCCGATCTACGTATCCCGGTTCCAGGGACATGATCTCATCTTTGTTCAACTCAAGTTGATGGAAGAGTGCACTGCTACCGATGACCGCCGCTTTTATTATCTCGGCCATACCGGTCCGTATCTCCTCATCGGGAAGGGTCTGTAGGAAACTATGATCTATCAGGACGAGATCCGGCTGTTCGATGTTACCGATCATGTTTTTATATCCCTTAAAATTCACACCGTTCTTGCCGCCGATGGCGGCATCGACCTGGGCCAATAAAGTGGTGGGTACCAGGGCGAAGGAGATCCCCCTCATATAGGTTGAGGCAGCGAACCCGGCTATGTCGCATGTTATACCTCCACCGACTCCTATCAGGAATGAATCCCTGTCTATTTCATTTTCCATCATCCGTTCATAGACGTACTCCACGGTAGATAGATCCTTTTTGCTTTCTTCTGCATCGATGGTGATGACTTCAACGTCTGGAAATGTATGTCCGTGGAGTTTCATCACTTCTTTATCCACCACCATGATGGTCCTTTCCAGGGGGATGTACTTCTCTATCTCGGAGAAGCTCTCTCCCAGATACACGTGGCTCTCGCCGGTTACTGTATTCAGAGTTTTCTTTATCATATATTCATCTCAGAATATCTGGGAGGGATCCACTTCGGATACCTTCGAAGTGGGATCCATACACCTTGATTCAACAGCCTTGGTATGAAGGATGATCTTTTCGAAGATCGGACGGTACTCTCCGGCACGGTCCAGTATCATATCTTCTCTGCGTTTATCTTCCAATCCCATGTTCCTTTCTACTTTGAGCTCACCTATGGTCTCTGCGGTGGATATCCTTCTATCTAGCAGCTCCATGATCTCTCGGTCTATCTCGTCTATCTCTTCCCTGAGTTTTATTATCTCGTCCATGATCATCACTTGATCAGATAGGCACCCTCGCCATACTATCCACGTCTTTGATAAGTTCGGTAAAATCTTCGAACCTCAAACTTTGTTTACCATCGCATAATGCGTCCTCGGGATTGGGATGGACCTCTATCATAACACCATCGGCTTCAACTGCAACAGCCGCTCTTGTCAGCGGTCTGATCAAGGTTCTGCTTCCAGCGGCGTGGGATAGGTCCACGACTATGGGAAGATGGCTCTGTTCCTTGACGACGGGTACCGCCGATATATCCAGTGTGAATCGAGTCGATGGTTCGAAGGTCCTTATACCTCTTTCACAGAGTATGACGTTGTCGTTCCCCTCGCTTATTATGTATTCTGCGGACTGCAGCCATTCTTTTATCGTGTTACCGAAACCTCTCTTCAGCATCACTGGAGTATCGGTCTTACCCACTTCTTTGAGCAGATCGAAGTTTTGACTGTTCCTGGCACCTATCTGCAGTATATCGACGTATTCACACATCAGTTCAACTTTTCTGGTGTCCATGACTTCACTGACGGTGGGGAGGTCGAATTCTTCTCCAGCTTCCTTGAGCCATTTCAAGCCCATCTCTCCATGGCCCTGGAAAGAATAAGGGGATGATCTGGGCTTGTAAGCTCCTCCGCGGAGTACATCCACACCCAGGTTTTCAACGAATTCGGCAGTCTCCAGTATCTGTTCTCTACTCTCTATGGAACACGGGCCGGCGATCAAGACCAGATCTGACCCGAATTCCACGTCTCTAACTCGTACAACTCTACTTTCCATTTGTTTTTGTTTCATCTAACTCATCCCGTTTCCTTCACTATTGATTATGGTGCGTATGACCTCTCCACTAGCGGTCAGTTCCACTGGCTTGGGATCTCTACGGCTACCATACTCTATCAGTTCAAGGTCCTTGAGTATACGAGCATTCAGTTTTAGAGTTGATAATGGCTTATCATGCTTATCACACAGGTGATTAAGCAGTTTGTTCAGCGAACTCCGTTCACCGTTGATATTCTCCAATAGGAATATCTGGTTATCGTTCAAAGCCTTCAAAAACAGATTTCTAAATACTTCTAAATGCTCGTCTGCATCGCCATTCAGTTGGGCAACTGATATTGGCGGGGCATCACGACCTTCTTGGACTCCCCGATCTGGGGCACCTCGAATTGGCAGGGCATCACGACCCTTTGCAACTCCATTTGGCAGGGCATCACTATCACAGTTAGAGGTAGAATAGGCACGTATATATATAACCTTGGACAGGTGGATATGTCTAGATCGATGTCTGGGGTCTAATCACTTTCATCGTAGAGGCCTAGATGCTTGAAGCGCACGGCCTCGTCCTCCACATAACCCAAAGCATTTTCATATCCTTCTTTCACATTAAAATCCAGAAAGAAATCGTAGGTCCATGGGCTGTCCCTAGTAGGTACCGATTCGATCCTGGTGAGATTGATACCTGCATCCGAGAAAATCTTCAGAACTCTATAAAGAGCTCCTGGTTCATGTTCAGCAGAGAATACGATGGATACCTTATCACCGTCATGGATACCATCCCTGCTGATGACCACGAACCTAGTCATGTTTTGATGGCTGTCCTCGATACCGCTCTCGATATCCTCCAATCCATACAGTTCGGCACACTCCGGCCTAGCTATGGCGGCTGCCCCGTCCATATCCTCTTCCGAGATCATGAGAGCCGCACCGGCGGTATCGTAGTAAGGTACTGCCTCTAAACCGTGGTCGGATATGAACCTGCTGCACTGCCCCAGAGCCTGTGGGTGCGAATAGACCACCTCAACATCAGTATCCTCTTTGGCCAGCAGACTATAGCTGATGGGTAAATTCACCTCGCCAACTATCTTCAGTTCGCAGGTCCTAAGCAACTTGTTCACGTCTTTAACGCTGCCTTCTAGAGAATTCTCCACCGGAACCATGCCCCATCCGATGTGACCTCTATCCACCGCCGTGAATATTTGTTCGAACGTTTTGAACGGTACGGGAACCATCTCCTCATCATACCTTTCAGCCGCCACCGCACTGTTGCAGCCGGGCACACCTTGAAAGCCGATCTTGTGTATCTTTCTGCTCTTTCCCACGTCAAACACCTCTAAAGGGATGATGCATCAAGATAAAGACCTTTGGACAGCTCGACCTGTTGTAGATCATTTTTTGAATCTAAAAATCGACCCTATCCGCTTCCTTTTGTATAGCTGGGGATTGAACAAAACGACCGCTGTGAATATCTCCAACCTTCCGATCCACATGAGTATCGACAAGAGGAAACGTCCAGCAGGGGGGACCACCCTAAAATTGTATTCTGGACCTAATCCAGCGAGAGCGGGTCCGACGTTGCTCAATGCAGATATCACCCCGGATATACTTGTCATGAGGTCCATACCCGCCGCTACAAGCAATAAACTCCCGATGACGAATATCAACATATAAGCCATAAAGAACTTGGTTATTATATCCAAGGTACTCTCTTCGATCACCCGACCCCCCATACGAACTACGACGACCCTTCTCGGATTTACGAATTCTTTGAAACTTCTGAGCACATTTTTGAATACGAGATAGATACGAAGTACCTTCATACCCCCGCCTGTAGAGCCCGCTGTAGCCCCTATGACCATCAAAAACAACAGTATTATCCTAGCCATCTCGGGCCAAGCGTCGTAGTTTGTAGTAGTATAGCCCGTGCTCGTACTCAAAGAGACAACCTGAAACATAGCGTTTCTCAGTGAGTCTATAGGGACTGCATCAGTACCTATGAGTATGTAAGTGATAACGGCTGTAGAGCCCAGTAACAACGCAATGAATACTCGGAACTCGACGTTGGCAAAAACCCTCTTTATATCTCCTTTGAATGCCTGGTAATGCAGGGAGAAGTTTATCCCTCCCATGAGCATGAAGAATATGATTATCCATTGCACCGGCGAGCCGAAATGCCCTATGCTTCCGGTATAATTAGAGAAACCACCAGTGGACATGGTGGTTAGAGAGTGATACACACCGTCGTAAAGGGATAAACCAGCCCCTAAAAGTAGTATGATCTGACATAGGGTAAGAAGTCCATAGATATACCATAGGATCTTGGCGGTCTCCATGATCTTCGGTTTCAAACGGGTGATGGATGGTCCTGGTGCCTCGGCTTCCAATAGGGAAAGGCCACCTTTACTCAGTTTGCTGAGTATGGCTACGGATAATACTATGACACCCATACCGCCCATCCATTGTAGTAATGCACGCCACATCATCACGCTTTTAGGGTGTTGTTCAAGTGGATATGGTAGTACGGTGGCCCCTGTGGTTGTCATGCCGGACATCGCTTCGAAAAAACCATCGATGGGGGAACTGAGCATGCCTGACAGCAGAAATGGCATGGAAGATATCAGTGCGAGTAGTAGCCATGTACTTCCTACCAGCACCACAGCCTCATCATGATGAAAATCCTCAGCTTTACCGAAAATTTCCATAGGATATCCGATGTTGATGGTGAGGTTGGCCATGAAAAGGAACAATAGAGCGTTGAAGGGTAAAAAACCGAAGGCATAAGGCCCTTCGAAATAATAGAGAGCTGGTATGATCGGAACGTAAAAAGAGTAACCGAACAACTTCAATATCGATCCAAGATTACCGAGTACTACCTTCCATCGCATCTAAAATAACTCCTCTACATTGTCTATCTCTTCCTTCATCACGAATATCATCACTTGATCTCCCTCCAATAACCTAGTGGTTCCACGTGGGATGATAGTGCGACCTTTTCTTAAGATGGCACCTATTATACAGCTGTCTGAAAGGGATATATCCTCCAGCTTCTTACCCACTACACGTGACTCTTCATTCACCGCTGTTTCCAAGATGTAAAGATCTCCACCGTGGAAGGATATCGCTTTCAAGGGGTTCAACTCCCTGGCTATACGGAGCATCGCTCTGGAAGTCACCAATTGTGGGGATGCCGCAAGATCTATACCGACCGTCTCTATCAATGATTTCAATCCCAGTTCCCTAACAACCGCTATGGTCTTTTCCACACCGTATATCTTAGCTAGAAGACAAACGAGTACGTTGAATTCTTCGGATGCCGTAGATGCCGCAAAAGCATCCACCCTCAATATACCCTCCTCGATCAATATTCGCTTTTCACGAGCATCCCCCTCGATGACCTCACTGTTCTTCAGTATCTCCGCCGCACTCCTAGCTCGAGAAGGTGAATTCTCGATCAATTTTACATCTATACCTCGTTTTTCCAGCAGTTTGGCTACGTTGATCCCGATATCCGTAGCACCGATTATCATAACTCGATGGATCTTACTCCTGCGAGTGCCCATCAATCTTAGCATCTGTCTCCGGGCTTTCTTTCCCTGGCTCATGACTATTAGGGTATCGCCCTCCTGTATGACGGTATCGCCGTGGGGAACCACAACATCGTTATCACGGATTATGGCCCCAAGATTGACCTGTTTCGGAAGTGCGATATCCTTGATCTTACGACCCTCGATCTTCGAGTTCTGGAGTACTTTGAACTCCAGTACATTTATCTTGCCTCCCATGGATAGATTCGTATCTATTGCCGACGGCATCACGATTATGTCCGAGATCTTTTGAGCTATGAGCAACTCCGGTGAGACCACATAATCTACCCCTATCTTGGAGAATCGTCGTGATATCGGTTTCGAGATGTATTCAAGACCGTTTATCCTGGCTATGGTCCTACAGCCTGCAGCCTTGGCAACTGCACATGAAACAAGGTTCGCCTCGTTATCGTCGGTTACCGCAAAGAAATAGTTCCCTTCCTCTATATCTAGTGAATTGAGCAGTTCCGGTCTAGCACCGTTACCCTTAACCACCTTCACATCCAGAGAACGGGCCCTTTTACAGGCCCTCTCGCTTCTATCTACGATGATAACGTCATGGTCTTTTCGCCGTATACACTCGGCCAGTTCGTATCCCACTTCTCCAGCGCCGATGATTATGACTTTCATGTACTTTCATAGCGGCAATAATGAAAAACACTATAATAATTTATCCATCAACCCCTTCTTCAATATGCTCTCATGGGCCACCATCTTTACCTTATCACCCTCTTGGACGGATAACTTATCCATATCGACCTTCCTCAATTTGATTATCCCATCATCGAGCATATTATCAGGAAATACATTCAACAGCATATCCTTTTTCTCGGAGCAGATCACAGCCAGCCCACCATCATCGATCCCCAATCCCTGGAGAGCGCTTTTCTGTACTCTGGCTGAACCTCCTATACTTATCACGCTCGGCTCCACAGTCAACTCCATACTATCGGGCATAGTATAGTATGTGCGATATAAGTTTATCAAACTTTCGACGATTTTATGTTTTTCGAGAGGCTTCGATACATTCCCGCACATCTAATACGTGTTCTTTTTGAGGATGATCGAGCAATCGGATAAGTTCATCGATCAGGTCCGGAATATTTCTAGAAAAATCCCAATTAGATATATATGTGCATGATACGTTCCCTCCGGTCTCGGGTGGTGCGATGTTCGGATGATATATTGGAGTTTTCCATAGAACAGTGGGCGGCACATAAGGATAGCTTCTGGTCAAAGAGATAGATATCCGATGTTTGAAAGATGTGGCGACCATGTCACCTATCTTCACGGGCCCGGGTATCTCTTTCAACCAAATATCCATATGGTATCTTTCTTCACACCTATCGGTGGATACCTCTATGCCTTTAGACCTAAGGCCTTCTACCTCGTTGTTCACCCTTTTTTCCCAAAGGTCATTTGGAAGGATCTTATCATTCTGTGAAGGTTTTATTATCAGTTCGTCGTCTTCGTCCAACGATACATCAGACCATCTCATATGAGGCGATAACTCCGTCCCATTTAGTTCTAGAGAATGTGAGCCCTCCAGGGACCAATACGAACATACATCGTTCATGGTCTTCTTCAGCGTGTCCGAGGACTCAACTGACACACGGACACGATCACCGTCCTTCTCGCTCCTTATCGATATCACCGTACTCATGAACGTTTCCTATCGGAGTATGTGATATAAGATTTACGAAAGTATGACGAAAGTATCGCCGTTCTCTTCGTATCCCTATAACGTCCCCTCAAACCCCATGTCCATATTTGTTCATAGGATGACCTTACCCCGAACCAAGCACCCATAAACTATAAATCTGTTATTCATGATTGACTTGAGCGGATTCATTCGAACCGGGGATGTAGAAATTGTCAGGCAAATACCTCAAGGCGAGGCAACTCGCCAAAGAGATGGAAAAGATCGCAAAAAAAACCGCTGAAGAGAAAAAGGAGGCTCAAGACAGCCTTGTAAAGGCTGAAGAACTCCTGGATCAATCCAAGGAGTTGGGAGCGGAAGTTGGTGATGCAGAATCACTCATAGACGAAGCTAGAGAACTCTTCGAAGAGAAAGAACTGGAAAAATGCATCAAGAAGGTCGACAAAGGATTGGATATCCTCAGAGAAGCGAACAGTAAAAGGATCAACGAGTTGATCGAGGGGACTGAAGAACTACATGAGTTGATCGGTGAAGAAGAAAGATACGAAGGTTCCCTAAAGAGGCTGGAGGATGCAAAAAAATCCATCGAGGACGACGATTTCAAAGAGGCACTGGAAACAGCAAAAGGATCCCTGGAACTCGCACAACTGGAGATACAGGAGAAATTGACCGACGAATTCGCCACACTTGATTCCATGGTCATATCGATAGAAGATAAAGAGGATGATGTAGAGATAGTGGAGACTAAGGTGGAGGAAGCTAGAGAGGCCATGGAGGATTACGATTTTCCTACCGCCGTATCACTGGTAAACGAGTGCAAGGAGATCCTATTCAAGGATCTGAAGAAGATAGCTGATGAGAAGATAACAAAAGTGAAAAAGCAGCAGGACCTAGTCCGTAAGAGCGGGGGGGATACGACCACGGTGGAGGAGTTCGTCAGTAAAGCGCAGACGCGTATGGAAGAAGGACATTTTGAGAGTGCCATGCAGTTCATCGAAGACGCTAAGACAGAGATGAACGACGCCATGAAGGATATCGTGGAAAAAAGAGAGGGTGAACTCGACGGATCCATAGAAGAGGCGAAGGAACTCGAGTGCGATACCAGTAAGATCGATGAGTTCAAGGAGGACATAAAAGAATTAAAAAGACAGGGTAAGTACAGTGAAGCCTTCAACGTTCTGGAAGAGGTTTTGCAGAAAACGGATGAATTGAAGTTCCAAAAAGTACTAAAAACCATCGCAGAATCCAGAGAGTACTTCATCAAGGGTAAGGAGATCGGTATAGACACTTCCGAACCCATGGGTCTGCTGAACAAAGCAAGGAATTCACTCAAGCAGGGGGATCATAGAGGTGCTCTGGAATGGGCACAGTCCGGTAGGCAAAAGGTCCGGGATTTGGTAGAGGAACACGAAGGTCTAGAGATGCGTATAGCCGAAGCGGAGCGGGTAAGGGAAGGGCTCATGGAGATAGGTATAGAACTGCCTGAAGCAGAAGGTATCATCTCGGCCGCAGAGGGAGCACTGAAGGATAAAGACTATCAGAAAACTGAAGAGAAACTTGAGGAATTCGACGGTTACATCGATAAGCAGGCATACCAAGATGTCATGGAATTGGTAGAGAACCTTGAGCACGACATCATGACCGCTGAGAAGATGGATCTTGATACTGGCAGCTTCCAAGAACAGCTGGAAGTCGCCATAGCCAATACAAAATCAGCGGAATATGCAAAAGCCGGTAAGATGGCTTTGGATGCCACAGAGGAACTAGAATCAGTCATACAGGAAGATATGACAGACCGTATCGAGAACATCAAAGGATTGATAGAAAAGGTGAAAGAAGAACTCTCGGGGGATGAAGATCTTGATGAGTTAGGAGATGTGGAAGACATCGTTTCCGACGTGGAATCCGCTTTTTCTGAAGGTCGATACGATGACGCATACGGATCATTACTGAACGCATCAAAAGAGATAAAGAAATGGAGGGTAGGAGAGGCCGAGGAAAGGTACACCAAACTGAAGAATCTGGTGGAACTACTGGAGAGTTTAGAACTGGAAGATATCGATGTGAAGGCCTACCAAGAGGAAGTAATAGAAGTCACGGAGGCCTTCGAGAACGACGATTTCTCCAAGGTCGTAAAGGTTTCTGAACAGGCGATCAAAAAATTGAACGACGAATTAAAAAACATCGCAGAAGATGTGTTCTCAAGGGCCAAGATGGAGGCGGTCAAGGCCAAAAAGGCCGGCGTCGATATCGAGGAGCTCAGGCACAGATTGATCGATTGTAAAAAACACATCAGGGATGAAGAATACCATGACGCCATCAAACAATCTTTGAAGGTCGAAGAAGACGCAAAACATATGACCGTGAAGAGGAAATCCAGTTATGAACTCATTTCCAGCCTAAGCACGAAACTGACTTCCCTAAAGAAGAGTGGTGAACTGGACGACATAACACCTGTAAAAGACCTCTTGTTGAAAGCTAAAAACAGCTTCCAAGACAAGGACTACACACAAGCAGAAAATCTGGCGATACAGGCAAAGGAAAAGATAGAAGAGCTCAAATCGAAGAGCGATTTTGAAGGCAAGTTGAGGAACCTACGTGAGAACCTTGAAAAGGCCTCGTCACTAGGTATAGATGTTTCGGATACCGAAGGTTCTATAGAAAACATAACCTCGGTCATGAAGGAAGGCGATATCGAAACCGCTTTAGAAGAGATAAACCGTACACAAGATGATCTCGAAACGATGATGAGTTCCTATGTGAAACCCGAGATCGAAAGGACCTGGGATATCATCGAGTCCGCAAAGGAGATAGGTGTGGATGTTTCATCTCCCGAATCCATATTGAAGGATGGTGAAAAACGATGGGAAGATGGAGAATACCTGAAGGCACTGAACTCTGTAGAAAGCTGCCAGCGGGAGATAGAGAGCATAAAGAACAAGAGTAAACGAGCTGCCGGCGGAGTAAAAAGAGTTAAGGAAAGGATCGAAGAGGCTAAAGACCTTCAGGCAGATGTCTCCGAAGCTAAAAAGTTACTCAAAGAAGCGATAAAGGCATTGAGAGAAGATAAGTATGAAAAGGCCATCGAATTCACAGAAAAGGCAGAAGAAGAAGCTGAGGAAGCTGAGCTGGTGAGAGTTTACGACATACTCAAGGTATTCAACAAGAAGATCGCTGAGGTTCGAAAAGAAGGTGTGAACACCGCATTCGCCGAGAACTTGATGAAGAGGGCTGAAAAAGCCATGGACGCCGGCAAATACAGGGAAGCTATAAACCTAGCCATGCAGAGTGAAGGAGAGGTAGAGCGTATCGAACTGCAGAAGGACATCGCTAAGCGGAGTATTTCGACCACTAGTAAGAAGCTGGAAAAGGCGAGTGCAGGCGGGATAAAATTGGGCGATGCCGGTAAACTGCTCGAACAGGCTAAACAGGCATTCAAAGGTGGATTCTACGTAAAAGCCTTCGATAACGCGGTGAAGAGTGGAGACGAACTCAATCGATTGATCAACGCACATGAACAGGTAACTGAAAAACTTGAAGGTATACAAACCACCCTTGAATCAATGGATGGACTCGATGTCGGTGAAGAGGGTATAAGGAAAAAAGTCGACGAGATAGAACGTTCAGTAGGACGCGGCCGGTATGGTAAAGCACTGGAATCCTTCAAGAAAGTCGATGAATCGATGGACGAGGTCATGGAAAAACTACCACAAGTCATGGATGAAATAGAAAACACGCTGGATGATTTCGAAGAAAGTGGTAAAAACATAGGTGATGCTCGCAAATATTTAAAAGATGCCAGAGCGAGTATGGGTGTGGGTGAAGTGAAGGACATCTGTCAACTTATCCAGGAGGCTAAAAAGGAATTCGGCGGCGATCTGGTCGAAGAATATAACAGATATATAGAGGAGGCACAAGGCCTGATTCAAACCGCCAAAAAATTCGGAGCCGCGGTGGAGGAAGCGGATAGGTTGGTGGCCGTGGCTGAAAGTTCACAAGATGATGCTGAATTGGCCAGGGATAAGGCTAAAAAGGCCTTAGAAAGTATCGAAAAAGCACTTGAACCTTACAGCCCAAGTATAGAGATGGAAATAGAAGGAGTCCTTCAAAAAGGTACTTGGAACGATATCGAGATCACTCTGAAGAATCCGGGAAGAGGTGTGGCAAAGAATCCTGATGTGATCGTCAAGGGTGCGGAGAGGAAGCACTTCGACCTCCCAGCCATGTTGAAAGCCGGTGAAGAGCTGACGGTGGATATCGAGTTGAAACCGCTGAAAGAAGACGTACTCTTGATCGCTGAGGGTACCAGGATATTCGACGGGAAAAAATTGATGTACGAATCCGATGTCCAGGTCGTCGAAAAGGCCTACGAGATGGATGATTCCACCGGAGATGAGAAATGTTCCGTTTGCGGTGGCAGTATCAAAGAGGGCTTGGAGATCATCAGATGCAGCTGCGGAGATACCATACACAAACCGTGTGGGGAAAAAGAAGGGACCTGTCCCAACTGCGGTATAAAATTCAAATTCAAGAAAGAAAAGAAGGCTTCTAAACGGGTGGCTTTGAAGATATGAAGTTGATCATACATGCCTGCTGCGCACCCTGCCTTACATATACTTATGAGGAGTTCGCTGCGCACGATAGGACCGTTCTGTGGTTCAATCCGAACATACATCCATATAAAGAGTATGAGAACAGACTAAAGGCCATGGAAAGATACGCCGAACTCCATGAGGTAGATATCGTTTATATGGGGGATTACGACCTACGCGGATTCATACGCGGTGCTTTAGAGGCCGAGGACAGGTGTAGTTTCTGTTACCGATGGAGGCTCGAGGAGTCTGCCAGATATGCTGCGGAAAATGGATTCGACGGATTCACCACAACACTGACTATATCACCATATCAGGATCATGAAAAGATCAAGCATATCGGTCGATCATTGAGCGGGGAATATGGTGTAGAATTTTTTTATCGAGATATGCGAGAAGGTTTTCGTAAAAGTCATCGCATGGCTAGAGAAGATGATCTGTACATGCAGAAATACTGTGGATGTATATTCAGTGAAGAAGAACGTTATCGAAAGTAGAGATCATTCTTTGCGATAGTATTTTCCAGTACCGCCTAGTTTTTCCATTTGCTTTACTGCTTCTTTGGCTTGAGTCTCGAAAACATCTTCGGCCAATTTGTAGTCGGTAGATCGTACCTCTACACGATACTTTGGTGCTGCCATGTAGCTGACCTCGACCTTGGATTCGCCCTGATCCTCGAAGGTCTGCAGTGCCTCTCGAACATGATCGACTCCTACTTTATCCCTGGAGCTCAACTCAAGGTAACCGGTTATGCTGACGTAGGGTGGTGATATGTTCTCTCGAGCTATCTTAGTGAAGGTATCCACCCATTCACCTTGGAAACCAGCTTCTTTCAAGGCATCTTCGTTGATCGTACAGATCTCGAAGGCGTCGTAAAGACTACCGAGTTCGTCAATGAGATCGTAGGCAAATTTTTCGTAACAATCGTCGATGGTCCATCCCATCTCTTCCGCCACTATGGATAGCAGTTTCTCCGCCTTCTGATGGTTCTTCCATGCTTGGATCTTCTCTCGCCTTTGATGCTCGTTGACCTGTTTTAATGAGAGGTCGATATGACCCTGTGATCTGTCAACTCGAAGTACCTTACAAACCCTCTTCTGACCCTCCCGGATATGGTCCCTTATCCTCTTTACCCAACCTGAGGATATCTCGGAGATGTGTATGAAACCTACTTTGTCCTCGTATTCCTCGAGCTGGATGAAGGCTCCGAAATCCTTCACGGTTTGAACGTGCCCCAGGACGAGTTCGCCCTCGCTGGGCCATTCATAATCAACCTCTTCTTCAGCCATCATTCGACCTCTTCTACGATCTCTCCCTTCAAGGATGAGAATCCGCCTGTTGGGTCTGCAAGTCTTGCACCGCAGACATGACAATCGACGGTCGTAGATACACGATAGAAGGTGATCTGTTCGTTTCCGCAGTCATTGCATTTTACTTTGACGAAATGTGATTCTATCTTTGGGCTCATGAAAATCTACTCCGTGAACTCTACCCGACGTGACCTGATACATTTCTTCTGCCATGTTTTTCCACATTCACTGCAGGTGTACTTTAGATAAGCCCTCTTGACGGGTTTACCGGCACCTGAAGGTTTTGACCACGGGAAACCCCCGTAACCAGAGGTAACTCGCCTGAAACGTCTCTGACCCTTCCGCAGCTCGCTTCCCGGGCGGTTCTTACCCCTTGAGAGGCTCATATCGGTATGCGTGTCACAACTCGGACAGTAGTCCTTGATTCTTCTAGGTCTCTTCATGTCGATTCAGCCTCACTATAGGTATGGTATATTAAAACATTACTCCTCTAACCAATGTGCGTCCACTCTTTCTAACTGCTCGAGTACCCGCTCTCTCAACTCCGATGCGGGAGGTGTCCGTTTGGTCGGTACGCCGTCCTTAAGATAACGTTCAAAAATCGGGATCATCTCTTCGCCACAATCACATAACGGAACAGTTTCCGTATCCCAAAGAACGTTCTTATACTCTAAACAATCGGTACATCGATAAACCATTTTCTTACCGCTGAACTTACCCCGCTTGGCTACAGGTTTCCCTTCCATCTCAACGATATCCATGGCAAAGTTGACGGTCCGTGCATTGGATACGCTGGTTCCGACCCCGAACGCTGTCACGCCGGCTTCTTTCAAACCGGGGATATTGTACTCGTTCATACCTCCGGAGGCTATTATGGTAGCGTCTATGCCTTGGACCTTCATCTCCCATCTCAGCTCCTGTACTATCTTTATGAGATCTCCCCTCCTTGAGGAGGGTGTATCGACCCTTACCCCGTAGAGGTTTTCACCCATGGCGTCCGATGCCATGAGGGTCTCCAAGGTCTCGTCATGATAGGTGTCCACCAATGCGATCCTCCGTACGGACTCGGGCAGTACTTCATCGTAGGCTTTGAACGCCTCTTCCGGGGAACCGAACACGATGGTAAGAGAATGGGGCATGGTTCCGGTGGGCTCGACACCCACGTCTTCCGCACCCGCTATGCACGAGATGGTGTCGCACCCACCTATATAAGCCGAACGATCGATGGAGGGAGCGATCACAGGATGCATACGTCTTATACCAAAGGACATCACGCTGGCATCTCCCGCCACCTTCTTAACGCGGGCTGCTTTGGTGGCTATACCTGATGGATGGCAGATGAAGCCCAGTAGTGGTGTCTCGTAAATGCAGAACTCCCTATAGGGGCCCTCTATGAACATAACCGGAGTGAGAACACCGTTGGCATCTCGAGGTCTGAATATCGTGCCTTCGGGGATCGAATACAGGTCCAATGGTTTTCCTTCTAGAAGAGATATCACATCGTCAAGGCCCGTGAATACGGCCCATTCACCGTCTTCGGGCAGAGATGTGGTGGTGAATTCGGCGACGACTTCTTCGTTACCGACTCCTTTGGCATCGAATATCTTCATGGTGTTTTCAAAATAAACATCCGTAGTTCTTCCCCTGCGTATATCCTCTTCCGACGCCGTGTGGAATCCGTTCATCATAGCACCTTTGACACAAAAACGTTATACGGTTAGAACCATATATATACTTTGATGAAAGATTGTCCTTCCTGTTCCAGATCGGTCCAAGAACACATCCAGCTATGTCCGACCTGCGACTTTTCCTTCGGAACACCGAAAAAAAAGACTCGATTCCCCGAGATCGCGGGAGCTTTGATGATATTGTCGGCCATCATCGGTTTATCCTTCGGGTTGATGCTGATCTCGGGTATGGAAGGAATTTACGATGATGTTCAACCCATCATAGGTGAAGAGGTTGACGAAGATCTTTTCTACACACTCTTGGATGTCTGCGGTGCGGTGTTCTTGATACTCGGTGGGATACAGATAATCACCGGAGTCATATCAATTACCAGACGATACTGGATCGCGGCGGTGATAGGATCTGTTTTGGGTATATTCATGATAGGAGTGATGTTCATCTCCTCCGTACTGTCCGCTGTAGCTCTGATCCTACTGTTAAAAAGTAAAGACGAGTTCTCATGACGACCAAAACTTATAAAATATCCACCCCTTATCAGGCTATATCCATTCATAGAGGTGAAGATGGTTGGTGGAAGAAGAACATATGATATGTCCTGTATGTGATACCATGCTGGACAAAGACTGCAATAACTGCCCTACATGCGGATTGACCCGCAGTTTGATAGAAGCTGAGATGGAGGAAGAGGGAGAGATAGCACCCGATGTAGGTGAAGTTGTAGCCAACATCGATCAAAGCATGATCGAAGAGGACGAAGAAGACATCTTTGACTTCGTGAAAAAGTTCAGAAAACCTGTTTGGGAGGATGAAGAAGGGCATCAACTGACCGAGGAAGATGTTCAAGCTACAGAAGAGGAGATACGTTCGGTGGAGGAGATATCGGACGAAATCGTTGTTTTCGAATGTCCTCTTTGTGCGGCAGAGGTGGGTGAGGACGAGACGGAGTGCCCCAACTGTGGAGCCATCTTCGAAGAGGAGGATCTAGAAGTCCGTTGGGAGGAAGAATTCGAGAAGGTAAAAGTAGGACTGGCGGAGATAAGGAACAGCCCTATTTCATCGAAAGCTTTGAAGAAAATGGTAAGGGATGCAGTAAACAGCAAGAAGAACGGTGATCTAGATACCGCTGTAGATACGGTCATCGAGGCGAATGAGATCTACGGGCAACTTGAAGAGTATCTTTTGATGTTGGATCGGTCGAAAAAGAACTTAAAGAAGATGAAGGATCTTGGCATGGATTACCATGACTATGTTGAGCGTTTGAAACAGTCTAAAAACATGGTAGATTCCGGTAGGGTGGAAGATGGCCTAGAACTATCGAGTTCGATACTCGCGGATCTGTCTAAACGTATTTGATTATTCATGATAATCATTAAGTAGTAGATATTCACTTTATGAACTAAGCAGGACTTCTATCTAGTTCAGCAGGTTGGAATACATGTTCGGATCAAAAAGCCATGAAAGAGGCAGATTTGCCTCTGTTAAAGTAATCCTGATTGTAGGGGTAATTCTGATGTCACTCCTATATACTTTACCATCGTACTATGCCCAAGAGTCCTCTTCGGACCTGGTGGTCGAACCCGGTGGTGAACGAACCATATACCATTCAGATCATGGTTTGAAAGGTTCTATAAGGGTGCTAGAAGGGGGTCAACTCAGTATGATCCAGAGTACGTTCACTATATATCAGGACTACTCCAGACAGTTCGACATACATATTTCAAGAGGGGGTACGTTGGTGATGAAAGGTTCTTCGATCACATCGGATCTGGCTATAGATATATACATGGAGGAGGGTTCTTCACTAATAGTAAAAAACTCATCGGTGAACATACCCGGTAAGCTATCGGGAGAACTTCAGTTCTTAGAGATCTATGACAGTGACGTTCACTTCGAAGAGGTAAATCTGGGGAGTGCCGAGGGTACATTGGTAAATAGCGTTCTGACCGCCTCGAGCACGGTATTCTCCATGGAAGATGGAGAGTTCGTAGAAAGCATATTCGACACTGATATGGTCATACATCAAGGATATATCTACATGAAAGGATCGTCGGTAAGAAACATCGATGTGAGGGAGGAGGCGACCGTCGAGGTATACAGGAAATTAAGAGTACAGGTCACGGACCTGGCTGGGATACCTATAGGTGAGTCTTCCATCGAGGTTATTGAACAGAGATCAGGTATCCTCATCGATCAGGGAGAAACAGATGCTGATGGAGCGTGGACCAGCTATGTGTACTGCGAAATATTGAGCGGATCGACCTCCCATTATGAGGGTAACCTTGTGATAAGAGGACGATATGAAGATCGGGAGATCACCACATCCGTATCTTTTCCACCCATAGGGAATGAAGATGCGGGATTGGAAGAGATCATACTCGGAAAAGTGGTGGAACTAGAATTTCAGGAAGTACTGTCCCCATCGATCCATTACCAAACATCGAATAACGATCTGAGATTGGACAACACCGACGAGATGCGGATCAGGTCGTATCCCAACGAAGGCATACACAACCATGTGGTACAGGGGAACATGATCTTAGCCGGTACTTCAAGATTGACCGTTGAGAGCGGATTGAGCTTAAAGGTCATCCAGGGTGAGAAATATCATCGGATAGAGCTGAGGGACGAATCGTCACTGATATTGAAAAACGGGGCTGGGCTGATCAGCGACAGACCGCTGAACGTTTACCTTTACGACGACAGCAGCATCAAGATACAGGGGGGAGCAGCAGAGATGGGCGTGATCTATTCATCTGACGGTTCAAGCCTCATGGTGAAAGAAGGGGAGTTGAAGATGGAGTCCATGTACGTACAGGGGAGGATGTGCAACTTCACACATTCGAGTATATCTGGATATCACCTATCTCTTAGTTCGTCCAGCACGAACATCGAAGGTACCGAGATAAACACAGAAACAGATATCACCATTGATTCCCAGGATGTCCATATTCACGACTCGTCATTCCAGAGTTCTCTCACCATAGGTGGAGATGATACCGTTCAGATCAGCGACGTTCGAGCGCCTAAGATCACGGCCATGCAGGGAACGATCGTCGAGAGATACTGGTCCCTTGAACTCAGTATATTGAACTCCGAAGATAGGTACGTACCCGCATCTACCGTTGATATCATCCATATCAACGGAACTATCGAGGAAACGGTGATAACGGAATACGTGCACCGGGGTAAACTCGTCACGCGATTACCATCGGAGATCATCACTGAAGAAGGGGTAGAGTTCGTAGGTAACTACTTGATACGCGGTGAGAAGACACTCAATGGAGATAGGGTGTACAGCGAAGAAACCCGGTTGGCCCTTGAAGATGAAACAAAAGCGGTCCTTCGCTACTGGCAGACCTTCCCGTACAGTCTAAACCTTGAATATGAGATCGAAAGTACCAGTTTGGACACCAACGAGAGTTTTGTGATAGAAGGTTTCGTTTACTACGAAGGTGCCGACCTCGAGGTCGGATATGCGGAGGTGAATATCACGATATCAGGCGTTCCGCATCTGAACTGGAACGTTAGAACGGATGACAGAGGGAACTTTAGGGTTACATGTAACGCACCCGAATATCCGGGCACCTATCGTGTGAACATCGAGGTATATGATGAAGAGATGCATATGAGTGCTCAAGCCTCTGAGGAGATCGTCGTAGGGGATGAAGAAAGGCATGGCGTGAGAGAATTCCTATTCGAATCGACGATCGGTGTTTCAATAACCATATTGCTTATCATCGTGTTGCTCGGTACAGCATATGTGATCGCCTTCGCACCCTACAGGAAAGGGCTCCCAAAGGCGGATACTCCATCCAGAGATCTGGTCAGATGGGCCGAAGAGGTGTTGAACAAGAGGTGAACGATGGTGGCTGAGGAAGAAGTTGTGTTGAAAAGATTATCCAAACTCCCTGGTGTCGGGGACAAGCGAGCGGAACTGCTGTACAACAAGGGGATCACAACTCCGGAAGATATCGTCGAGAAGGGGCTGTCCGGATTGGCATCCATACCTCAGATCGGTTTCAGGACCGCTAAAATGATAATGGAGGGTGCCAAGGAGGAGGTCGAGAAAAAAAGGGATGAAGATGTCAAAGAGGAAGACGACCTTCAAGTACTGGAAGATATCGAGAGGAGTCTTGAATCTCTTGATATAGATGAAGATGTGGTGGAGGAATCCGATGAAATGGTATCGGAAGAGGACGAGATAGACGATGATCTTAGATCTTTAGAAGAACTCGAGAAAAGCTTAGGAGGCATGGATGAGGCAGTCGAGGAAGAGGTATGGGAAGAGGGAGCAGCGGAAGAAGATGTCGAGGATTGGGAAGAGACAATCGAAGAACCGACAGAAGACGATATCGAAGAGGAGTGGGAAGGGACAATCGAATATCCAACCGAAGACGATATCGAGGAGGAGTGGGAAGAGGAACCCGAAGAGGAATACGACCTGACTTCTGAACTAGAAAGCATACTCCCGTCCATGGAAGAAGAAGAATTGATGCCGGACATGGACACCGCTAGAGAGATAGACAAGTGGTTGGAGGAGAAGGTGGGTATCGAACAACATATCGGAGAGGAGTCTGTTTGCCCCGTGTGCGGTGACGTAGTCTCTATCTATGACACTCTGTGCGATACATGTGGCGTTGAATTCGCTCAGGATGAAGTTAAATGCGGTTACTGTGGAGCGCAGATGAACGCCGAATTGGTCAAGTGTCAGGACTGCGGTAGGGCACTGGTAGATGAGAAGACCGTCTGCCCGCTCTGCGAGGGTGTCGTGTATGCGTCGGAGATGACCTGTCCATTCTGTAGTGCTGAGTTCGACGAAGACAGGGTCAGGTGCAGTGAGTGCAAAGCGACGGTACCTATAGATGCCATCGTATGCCCTCATTGTGAAACCATGCTAAGACAGAAGATAATCGAGGAACGTTCCACCCAGAGTGGAGCCATGAATGTAAAAGCCGACAGTACGAGCGTGGATGTGGAAAGCATACAGCTTCAGATAACACCAGGATATGGGAAGGGAGATGGAGAGACATCCGGTGCTAAGAACAAACACAGAAAAGCAAGCAGGATACTGTTCCCCTTCGCAGCTATAGTCAATCAAGAGAGGATGAAACGTGCCCTGGTCCTCAACGCTATCAATCCGAAGATCGGTGGTGTGTTGATAGAGGGGCAAAGGGGAACTGCGAAGTCCGTAGCCGTAAGGGGTTTGGCAGAGATACTGCCGCCCATAGAGGTGGTCAAAGACTGCAGGTTCTCGTGTGATCCCCGGGAACCCGAGGGATGGTGTTGGGAGTGTCAGGATCGGTTCGAGGGCACTACTGAGATACCTATAGAAACCAGACCCATAAGGGTCATAGACCTTCCACTCAACGCCACTGAGGATAGAGTCGTGGGAACACTGGATATAGAAAAGATACTTTCAGAGGGAGTCAAGGCCTTCGAAGAGGGCATCCTAGCGGAGGTCAATCGTGGCATCCTGTACGTTGACGAGATAAATCTACTGGATGATTACATCGTTGACGTTCTGTTGGATGCGGCGGCCATGGGTATCGTGACGGTCGAAAGGGAAGAGATCAGTCTTACCTATCCTTCCAAGTTCATCATAATCGGCAGCATGAACCCCGAGGAAGGGGCGCTTAGACCTCAGCTGCTGGATCGTATGGCACTCAACATCAAAGTAGAGGGGATACCTGACGCCGGTGAGAGGATAGAGATAATACGCAGGAACGAGGAGTTCGAAAAAGATCCACACGCCTTCCGAGAATCTTTCAGACCGAAGATGGAAGAGTTTAGAGAAAAAGTGATCGGTGCTATGGAGAATCTGGATGATGTTGTCATATCTGAAGAGTTGGACACTGTCATCGCTAGACTTTCCGTGGACTTCGAAGTGGATGGACATAGGGCGGATCTTATAATGAAGAAGACCGCCAGGACCAACGCAGCTTGGCAGGGCAGGAGTGAGGTTACAAAGGAAGATATAATGCTGGCTGCTGAGATGACATTACCCCATCGGATGCGAAAGGGACCTCTAGAACAGAACGAATTCAACAAGGAACGGCTGAAGCGTTTGGTCGAGGATTACACGCGTTGATTAGATTATGTTCGCGAGCGTTAAATAGGACGACTTCATGATAGGAGATCGAAAACATGGTAGAAGAACAGAATACGCAAGAATGTACTGAGTGCGGGACGACGATAGAAGGAGATATTGAGTGTCCAGAATGTGGTAACATAGTCCTTGAGCTGGAGGACGAAGAACCTGAAGATGATGTGGTCAAGAGCGAAGGCTCGACTGCCGGGCTCGGATCTCTTGGTGAGATGATTGAGATGAAGGTATTGAACACTGTAAAGGAAAGAGAAGAGCAGCTTAGAGAATCTATGAACAGGAGTGTTCAGGAAAAGGAAAGAAGACTGAGGGATAAGGCGGAAGAAGCAATCGAGAATCTGCGCGAGAAACATGGGCAGGAGCGCACAAAACTGATGGAACAGCTTGAGGATCTGAGGAAGGAGAAAGAAGAATTGAGGGCTGAATTGGAGGGAGAGAAGAAGGAACTGAACGCCAAATTGGAAGAGAGGCAAGAAGCTCTAGACGAGTTGAAAGAAAAGCACCATCGACAGGTAGAGGCCATGCGGGCCAACTTGGAGAGGAAGAGGGAGAAAGAGAAAGAGGTACTGTTGAAGGAGAAGGAGGGATTACGGGATAGGTTCGAGAAGGAGAAGGGGGAGCTCCAGGAAAAGTTCGAGCAGGATAAGAAGGAAATGGAAGAACGTATGGAAGAACTCAGGGATAAGATGGCTGAGATACGTGAGGAGGAACAGCAGAAACGGGAAGAACTACTCAAAAAACACGAGGAGGAGAAAGAAGCGCTCAGAAAGGAACTAGGAGAGGAAAACGAGAAGGTCCAAGAGGAGTTGGAGTCCCTAAGGCGCACTTTCATGGAAGAACAGAAGAGATATGAAGAACGTATGTCCCAGGAAAGAGAGCATCTGGAAGAAAGGCTGGATAAAGAGAAGTCGGAGTTGAAAGAGAGATACAAAGATGAGATCGAGGATCTGAAGGAGATCCTTGAAAGGGAGAGAGAGATCCGGATAAGTATGGGTAAAGGAGAGGTAAAAGACGATAGGTTCACCCGTGAATTAGAAGAAAAGTTGAGAGGTACGGTATACCCGTTCCCAGCGATAGTAGGGCAGGAACGGATGAAGAGAAGTCTGTTACTGAACGCCATCAATCATGAGATCAATGGTGTGTTATTGT
>PUPH01000160.1 GCA_003553085.1 Thermoplasmata archaeon | reverse complement strand
GATAGTTTAGCCGACGGTATAGCAGAAGAGGTGAGTCGAAATCTATCGAAGATGTATATGGATGAATTCGGCAGGATACTCCATCACAACACCGATGAAGTGCAGATCGTCGGTGGTCAGGCCGAACCCGAGTTCGGCGGGGGGATCATACTCGACCCCATCTACATAATGTTAGTTGGGAGAGCAGTCACCAACGTTGGAGATAAAAGACTTCCATATAGGTCGGTAGCACTCAGAGCGGCGGATGGATATCTTAAAGATACCTGTACTAACCTCAATACCCAGGAGGAGGTAACATATCACTGTCGTCTCGGTAAAGGCTCCCTAGATCTCACCGAGGTTTACGATACCAGAAAAGGATTGGCCAACGACACTTCCTTCGGAGTGTCCTTTGCGCCGCTTTCCGGTACTGAAAAGGCTGCATTGGAGGCTGAGAAATTCATCAACGGTCCTCTGAAGAAGGATCTACCAGAGGTGGGACAGGATGTTAAAGTCATGGCTACAAGGATGGGTGATGAACTAGATCTTACCATCGCAGCGGCCATGGTGGATAAGTTCACTCCGGATGCCGACCATTACATCAGTGTGGTAGAAGAGTTGAAAGATAGAGTCGCCGATGAAGTGCATAAGTACACTGAGAGGGACATAAAAGTGGAAGTCAACACTGCGGATGATTATGATAGAGGTGTATATTACCTCACAGTCACCGGTCTATCCATGGAGAACGGAGACGACGGATCTGTAGGTAGGGGTAATCGTGTGAACGGCTTGATCACTCCTTTCAGACCCATGAGCATGGAGGCTGCAGCAGGAAAGAATCCGGTGACCCATGTGGGTAAGCTTTACAATCTAGCTGCGAAGGAGATCGCAGAAAAGGTCTATGAAGAAGTTCAGGATGGTGTCCACGACGTGTTCGTTAGACTGGTCTCTCAGATCGGTAAACCCATCGATCAACCACAGGCTGCCAGCATCCAACTGGTGGTGACTGATAAAGGAGATTACAACAAACACCTGGAGACAGCTGAGGCGATAACGGACGATTATTTGGAAAACATCCAAAAGCTGACTCAAAAGGTGTTGAACGGCGAAGTCACTGTGTTCTAATAGCCCAGTAACATCGCACAGAAAACCTTACAGTCTCGCACTATATTGTCCAGAACCGCGTATTCATTGGGTTGGTGGGCCATGTTGTGGTTACTGCACCAGACAACCGCGGGATAGCCTCGTCTTCGGAATCCAGCAGCCACCGTGCCCCCACCGATCCCTACCGGTTCAGGATCAAATCCGGTGACCTTATGGATCGCCCGGGACAATTTTTTTACGACTGGTGAGTCAACTGGTGTTCCAGGGGGTGCATCGCTCTCCCTTAAATATTCTACGTCGTGATCAGTACCATACTTCTTTTTCATCTCCTCACCGGTGCTCTTGAAGACCTGTTTTACCTCCGATTTATCCACTTCAGGGATTATCCTGCAGTCGAAGTACTGGACTTCTTTACCCGGGATAGTATTTACGTTAGGTACATTCTTCTCCCTTTTCGTAGGTTCAAAAGTGCTGAAGGTAGGAGAGAACAGCTCGTTCCTCACATCTTGGAACTGTTCCTTCAACCTTTTATCAACTAAAAATTGATATTCCGCCATAGCCCTATTAGCATTGATTGTACCCCCAGGCATGGCAGCATGCCCCTGCTTTCCCCTGCATGTAACTTTTACCCACAATCCAGCCTTTTCAACGACCTCTATCAGTTTTCCGTTCTTTTCGCTGTGGTCGGGAACGATTATGAGGTCGTCATCTTCTATCACGCCTTCTTCTAACAGATATTTTGCTCCGTAGGTGCTGCCGGTCTCTTCATCTGAGACCAACATCACCTTTAGGTTATGATGCGGCTTTATCCCGGCTTCTGTGAACGCACGGGCTGCATAAAGTGCGGCGATGACTTCCTGACCGTTATCCTCGGAACCTCTACCATAGATCTTTCCATCTTTAAATACAGGGTCGTATGGGTCCGTCTCCCACTGATCTAGATCCCCCTCAGGTACTATATCAATATGCGCCAGTATCACCACGTTCTGATCGGTCCCACCTTCTTTTATGGCAACGATATTTGGTCTTTTTCCGGAGCTAACTCTAGGATCTGGTGCATCGTATCTTTCTATCTTATCAAAACCGAATCCTTTTATCAGTTCCATGATGAACTCCGCTCTTTCCATCTCTCCGTCACCATCGTTCTCTGGTGATAGAGCTGGGATCTTGAGCATCTCCATCAGGTCGTTTTTCATATCTTCCCTAAAATCAGCTACTTTTTTCTCTATCTTATCGTACATGATACCACATCGTTTATGCAGGCAGTGGATGGTCTTCGTAATCTTTCTTGATGTCTTCACCCGTTAAGTCCAGGTATATCTGGGTGGTGGTCAATGATGAATGTCCGAGCATCTTCTGCACACTTCTCAAGTTCATCCCCGCTTTCAAACAGTGTACCGCAAAACTGTGCCTGAGCATATGAGGATACACGTTCTTGTTTATACCCGCGTTCTTGGCGTATTTTTTAACCAATCTTTCTATCTGCCGTGTTGAAAGTGATCCCCCTCTTTCTGATAGGATCAGGTGTCCTTCTTCGGCACCGGCTTTATAGAATTCTATAAGGTCCAGGGTGGCAGCGTCAACAGGAACTACTCTATCTTTATCCCCCTTTCCACCTCTTATGGTGATCATCCCCTCCATGAAATCAATGTCTTCTATCTTCAGGCCGGTGAGTTCTGATACCCTCAGACCGCACCGGTACAATATCCTCAATATCAGTCTATCCCTGGTCTTCTTTCTGGGTGGTGCATTGAGAAGTTTTCTGACCTCATCATCTCTCAAATATTTTGGAAGCTTTTTTGCCATCTATACACACCGTCAGACGTATTGTATGACAATATTTTAACGATTTCTGACTATTAAAAGATTGTGGATAGAATGTCTTTTTTAACGAAAATCACCGAAAACCAAGAAAATATTTATATCCTCCTTCATGTTAGCACTCCTCCATGGGCCTGTAGCTCAGCCAGGTAGAGCGATCGGCTCTTAACCGATCGGCCGGGGGTTCGAATCCCCTCAGGCCCGTTTTTTTAGGGATGAGAACCCTTGGGTTCGCAAACAAAATTATTTTTAATTTTGTGAGCGTTTAGGAATAAGATCGAGGAGTAATCCTGAACAGGATTCCCTCAGGCCCGTTTTTTTTACACTTAACTCGTCTAACAAAAATGCTTTTAACCTCTCTGTGATATCTGATATCATGTCTCGAATGTTGGAAGGACGCAAGGCTATCGTGACAGGAGCCTCTAGGGGGATCGGTAGAGCGATCGCCGTAAAGTTTGCCAAACAGGGGGCTGTAGTAGGTATAAATTACCATCAAGATGACGGAAAAGCGGAAAAGGTGCTATCCAAAGTCGAAAAATATTCCGATGGATTGCTTCTAAAGGGAGACGTGTCCGTAGAAGCCGATGCCCGAAGGATAGTCTGTGAATTCGCAGAGAAGTACGGTGGTTTAGATATACTCGTTAACAATGCTGGCATATACGTCCGTAAAGATCTTGAGGGATCGACCATCGATGATTATGACCGGACCATGGAGGTCAACGTTAGAGGTCCCTTCATGCTATCTAAGTTCAGTTTACCACATCTGATGGAGTCCGATCACGGTAGGATAATCAATGTCAGTTCTCAGCTCGCCTTCAAAGGATCCACCCATGGAACAGCCTATGTTACCAGTAAATCGGCTATAAATGGGTTGACGCGAGCGTTGGCGCTTGAATTGGGACCTAAGGGTATTACAGTTAACGCGATAGCACCGGGTACCATCGACACCGATATCATCTCCAGTTATAGTGAGGAGAAGAAAAAGATAAGGGCGGCCAACATCCCCGTAGGTAGGATCGGAGAACCTATGGATATCGCTTATGCAGCGTTGTACCTTGCCTCGGACCTGGGTTCTTATGTGAACGGCGAAGTCTTCAATGTGAACGGTGGCTCCGCTCTCCGATGAAAATAACTATACATATCTTACTCTGAAGCTTCCATCGATATACCAAGCAGGCTGAAAAAATATTCTATCAACCCGTCTAAATCGTATTTCTGTTCCAGGTTTAGATTAAAAAATACAACCGATATCGATAACAATAGTGCCGCGATTATGTCAGTGAAATAGTGATTTCCAAGAGCTATCATGCTGATCCCAACTATCACCGGTATCGATAGAAGGGGTAAGATATTCTTCATCGTCGGTTTCTTATCAAAAATAATTGTTCCAACCGATATGAAAAATACCGCGGTACCGACGGTATGTCCGCTCGGGTACGCATATATAGAGAGGAAAGGGATCGTTGGTGAGGTATGTGATATGATTTCCGGTCTAGGTCTAGCTACGATCTCTTTGATAACCTGATATATGATGAAAGAAACGGATAAATTCATGGAGAAAACAAGGGTACTTGTAAACCTTTTTTTAAACAATAAAAACAATATCGCGATCAACGAGAGGGGTATGATTATATAAGTTCCACCGATATAACTGATCGCCCTAAGTAATTGTAAACCGTATCCGCTAGTGTCCAGTGTTACTCCCTCATCGATGGGAGAAGTAAATCCTAGAACTACAGCCACCGTCAGTAAAGCAAAGAGGGCGAAATAGAGTAGAGTGTAGAACAGGTATTTACTCATGCTCGTACTAAATAATAACCAGTATAATACTTTTTAGCCTAGAGTTCGTTTTTTACTATGTTTTCAACCTCTTTCCATTTTCGATGAATATGTCTAGAAAGAGCATCTCCACACATCTAAATCACCGATATCTTGTTTAAAATTCTTTGTATCGGATCTCAATTTTCAACGGTTTCTTCAGGGAATAACAATGGTCGGCCGGCCCGCTGGATCACATCTACCTTCACTCCGAACACATCCATAATATTATCTCTATTCAATACATCGGTTCCCCCGGCGGCGAATATCTTACCTTTACGAAGCATGAGGATCTTTTCGCTGAATCGTAGTGCCATATTAAGGTCGTGCATGGTCATTATAACCGTGATACCACTTTCCGTTTGCTTATCGACCATCTCCATGACTTACAACTGGTGTTTTAGATCTAGACTACTGGTCGGTTCATCAAGCAGCAGGATATCCGGTTCCTGAACCAGTGCCCTGGCGATGAAATAAGGGGCTTTTATCGGCCCACTGATCTTGAAAAGGTTTTTTTCATGCGTGCACTATAATATTAAAGAGTATCGCAGGAATTAACGATAGCGAAGGATGACTACAAAAATCCAAACGACCATGCTGAACAGATCCTCAATTTTCGAATAATTCCACATTATAGTCAAGGACACAACTTTTAATCTATTTAATTGTGTCTTTGACTAGCAGTGGAGGACATAACGAATTACTAATAAGTTATGTCTTCCACTATACTTTCTTCCACAGGGACTATGTGCATAAAATCTCCATGTTTGTGTATGGCCACATCGATACCGAAGGCGTCTTTTATGTTCTCTTTACAGAGCACGTTATTAGGTTTACCTTCCTTGTAAACACACCCTTCTTTAAGGATGATCAGGCTGTCGCAGTACTGTGAAGCTATATTCAGATCGTGGACCGCCATCAACGCAAGTATATTCTTTTCACGAGTTATATCCCTTATCCCACGCATCAAGCCTAACTGATGTTTTATATCGAGACTACTAGTTGGTTCGTCGAGACATAGGACCTTGGGCTCCTGAGCCATTGCTCTAGCGATGAAAACCCTCTGCTGCTGGCCACCGCTTAATTCGTGGATATCTCTCAAAGAAAACTCCGTTATCTCCATGGTATCCATGGCCTTTGTCACTATCTCCAGATCCTTTTTTTTAGGTGACCAAGTCAGATGTGGTATCCTACCCATAAGCACAGTATCAAAAACAGTACTCGGAGTGGCTCTTTCCTGTATCTGAGGTACGTAACCTACCAAAGTTGCAAGTTTCCTTTTAGGTATCGAGGATAGTTTTGTTCCCTCCAAAGTAACGTGTCCTTTATGTACGTCTAACAGACCGCATAGGCACTTTATCAATGTACTTTTGCCCGAACCGTTTGGTCCGATTATCCCTACGAGATTTCCTTTTTCCAAGGACAGTGAAACATCCTTCAGAGCATCGATTTTTCCATAAGAAAAGGATATATTCTCTATGCGAACCAGAGTCACCAGTTATTCCTCCCTTTGAGTATCAAGTAAATGAACATTGGAGCTCCCAAGAAGGATGTGAGTATTCCCACGGGTAGTACTATGGGAGAGATCAACGTTCTTGCTACAG
>PUPH01000015.1 GCA_003553085.1 Thermoplasmata archaeon | reverse complement strand
TGTACGAAGGGATACATCGGTTCGCGCACTCATACTTGAACAGATATATCTTGAACGAGAGGGGGTGCCTAGGGATAATTTTTCCTATCCTAATGATATCAGGGTACTGGTCAACAGACATCTGGACGGTCATTGGGCACTGAGTGTTTCTAGTACTGGTATCGATGATCTGATAATACACAGGGGGGGCATCACCGATGATATCGGGGACCTCAGTGGTAGGTTTCGCGGAGAAACCATCTCTTCTGAGTCTGTGGACACGGATCTAGCAGATCTTGATGTGGAGATCGTCTTTTATATATTCGAATAACCGTCGGGCACTGAGCACCGAAGATTTTATATCATAATTATCCCATCTGGTAACCATATTCAAAAGGAGTATAAGCCAACAGGGGAATCGTATTGCCATTGGGAAAAAGTAAAGAGGAGAAGGTTCTAGACGAGATACGCGGTATCCTTGATGAAGCATCTGAAAACATACAGAGCGGAGAGAATCTAAAAGCCATGTATAAATACAGGCAGGCCATCAGATTCTTGGTCGATAAAGAAGAAGTTGTTAGTCAGGATCCGAAAACATTCTCAAAGATTTATCTAAAGATCGGTAAAGGTTTCTACAATTCAGATGAACACGATCAAGCCATAGAAGCATTCGAACTGGCTTTGGACCTTGACCCAAAAAACATCTCTGCATGGCTGAACAAGGCCATGACCTACGTCAGCATGAACGAGATGAACGAGTATGCTCTGTTATGTCTAAACGAAGCTCTCAAGCTGGATCCAAGCAATCAAAAGGCTCTTTTGAACAAGGCGAACGTACTCCGCATATTAGGACGTAAAGATGAGGCCTATAAGACCTATGAAAAATTGATGGAAGAGAATCCAGCCAATGTAAAACACATACATAAGATGGTCAAACGAACACCGGACGACCCAGGTTTATGGCATCTAGAAGCCAAGTACTTTGAAATAGTCGGTAAGGATGATAAGGTAGCCAAGGCTTATGAAAAGGTCCTTGAGCTTGATCCCGATGATGAAGTCGCTCTAAAAAAGCTGGCTGAGCTCAGACCTCACGACAGCCTGTTCGTTACCCAGAAAGCGGAGAAGCTTATAGAGGAGGGGAAAGAAGATGAAGCAAAGAATCTTCTCAAAAAATCTCTTGCGAACGATCCTGAAAACATGGATATCATCGACTATTTATTGAGGATAGACGATAATGATATCGAAGTACTCCGCATGAAGGCCGAACTATTAGAGAAGAAAGGAGAAAGACCCCGGGCTCTCAAAACGTATAAAACCATTCACGAACTAGACACTTCGGATATAACCTATTACAACAAAGCACTAGAGATGAATCCTAAGAACAAACCGCTGTTGTACCGTAAAGGTGATGCACTTTACAACTCTGGCAAGTTCAGAGGAGCTCTAGAAACATATAACAAGCTGGTCGAACTCGGTGAGAACGACATAGACCTATGGCATAACAAGGGCGCCTGCTTGTATCAGTTGGGCGAATACAAAAAAGCCATCGACGCTTTTGATAAGGTACTCGAGGAAGATAAAGATGAACTAGTCGCATGGTTGAGTAAAGGTGCAGCACATTTCCAATTGGGAGATTATCAAGATGCTATGGAGGCATTCAACGAAGTGGTGAAACGTGAGGCCGATACCCCCTCTGCATGGTATTACAAAGCAAAGATCGCCGCTAAACAGGGGAATATCAAACTTCTAAAACCGTTGTTGACCCGGGCCATCAAATTGAACGAGGATTACCTGGAAGAAGCGAAAGAGGATGAAGCCTTTGATGGTATCAGAGACGAACCTGTTTTCCAAGAGATAGTATCCTGATATGCAGCAGAAAGAGATACAAAAAGGCCTATTCATAACTTGTGACCGGAGTTTATGGTATGAACCGGAGAAGACCGTGATCATCGCAGATCTTCATCTGGGTATCGAATCGAGTCTTGCGGACCAGGGTACAACGGTCCCTAGAGTTCAAAAAGAACTCATAATCGACGGACTCTCAAACATCATCGACAAATATGAACCTAGGACTTTAGTCATCGCAGGGGATCTAAAACATGAGTTCGGAAGGAACCGTAAACAAGAATTCAGAGAGATATACGAGGTCATGGATTTTCTCAGAGAGAGGACTTCGCTCGTCGTGATAAGGGGCAACCATGATAACTTCCTTAAGACCATCACGAACTCCGCTGGGATACCTTTTTATGAAAGATCACTGACCATAGGAGATATGACAGTATCCCACGGACATCTACCGATTGATAAGAAAGGCATCCTTGTTATTGGCCATGAACACCCTTCCATCCGGATAAGAGATGAGATGTCCGCCACTTTTAAGAGTTCTTGTTTTTTATATCATGATACCGGGATCATAGTACTTCCCGCATTCACGCCGCTTGCCTACGGTAGAGACATACTCCAAGCGAAAGGGTTCATCTCCGAACCGTTAAAGAGGATAGATCCCGATGAGTTTCAGGTGTATCTGGTCAGTGATGAAGGATTGATGGACCTATGCACGATCCATGATATCAAAAAAGCTATGCCAGATATCTATTGAAAATATTTTTTAATGCCAATCGAAATGTTTATATAACCCCACCTCTCCTAATTGTGCGAAATCAGTTGGAATTCGATTGAAGGTTAATACCATATCACGTATCGTAACTCATATTCACAATCACCCACATCACATGCACCGGTTAACAATTCGGTATAACAAGTCATAGAAGGGATAGGTTCCAACTGTTTTCATATAAGCACAAAAAGGTGTACATAATGGATATCGATCCCAGTACAACGAAATATGTAATCAAAACGAAATTAGTAGCGAACGGTATAGTGGAGAAACCAGACGTAGTAGGTGCTATATTCGGTCAAACAGAAGGTTTACTCGGTGACGAACTCGATCTTCGTGATCTTCAAAAAAGCGGACGGATGGGACGGATTGAGGTGGAGGTTAGTTCATCACGAGGCAAATCGACAGGTACGATCATTCTTCCTTCAAGTCTTGATTTGGTTGAAACATCTATCTTGGGTGCGGCCCTTGAAACCATCGATCGTGTCGGTCCTTGTAAAGCCCAGATAACGGTTGATGAGATCAGAGATGTGAGGGAATCTAAACGTCGTAAGATAGTCGAAAGAGCCAAAGAACTTCTGACCGATGTTATGGAAGAGGGCGAAGTGCCATTAGGTAACATATCTGAAATGGTCCGTTCCGAGGTACAGATGGAAGAGATAACCGAGTTCGGTAAAGACAAACTACCAGCTGGACCCAACGTGAAGGAGTCCGATGCCATAATCCTCGTAGAAGGTCGATCTGACGTTCTCAATCTGTTGAAGTACGGTATCAAGAACTCTATTGCAGTAGAAGGGACCAACGTACCTGAGTCTATAAAAAATCTAACCACGGAACGTGTCACCACGGCCTTCGTAGACGGTGACCGTGGAGGATTGTTGATACTGAAAGAATTGCTCGAAACGGCGGAGATAGATTACGTCGCACAGTCACCCGACAATACCGAAGTCGAAGAACTGACTCAGAAACAGATAATGAAAGCCCTCCGCAGCAAGATACCCATCGACCAATACGTAGAGATGTACGATCTGGATACGGGCAAAAAAAGCAACCACAAAAAGAAGAGCTGGAAGGCAAGGAAACGGGAGCAGGCAGAGGAAGAGAAAGAGAAAAAACCCAAGTCACGTTCAGACATCTTCAAATCCATGCTCTCAGATATAAAAGGCGATAAGAAAGCCATCCTTCTTGATCCCGACGGGAACAAAAAAGATGAGCTCCCGACCAGGGAGCTGGCAGACAAGCTGAAATCCAACCAGTACGACGGATCCACGGTTGTCTTCGATGGCATAATAACCCAGCGTTTAGTGGATGTCGCTTCATCCGCAGGTATCACCACCCTGGTCGCTCGAAGGATCGGTAACATACCGAAACTTCCAACGTCCATGGATCTGATCTCTCTAGATCAGCTCAACTAAACCCCCTTTCCCCTTTTTTTTGCAGAATTTTTTTATACTCTATCCATTTCTTCCTTTCTGGTAACCATGACAAAGTACGTTTATTCCTTCGACGAAGGCAGTAAAGAGATGAAAGAGCTTTTG
Organism: Thermoplasmata archaeon; assembly: GCA_003553085.1. Classification (GTDB taxonomy): domain Archaea; phylum Thermoplasmatota; class Thermoplasmata; order Halarchaeoplasmatales; family Halarchaeoplasmataceae; genus Halarchaeoplasma. The sequence continues at coordinate 2,256 of PUPH01000015.1, read as the reverse complement.
GGCGGTAAGGGAGCCAATCTAGCACAGATGACTTCCATAGGCCTGGAAGTTCCGCCAGGATTCACAGTGACTTCTGAAGCATGTCTAGAGTTCTTGGAACGCGGACAACTTCCTGAAGAGATACACGAGCAGCTGGAAGATAAGATGCATCACCTTGAAGAGGAAACTGGAAAGGAGTTCGGTGATCCCAAGAACCCACTACTGGTCTCTGTGAGGTCGGGTGCAGCTATATCAATGCCAGGTATGATGGACACTATACTCAACCTTGGATTGAATGAAGAAACTCTTCAGGGTCTTAAAGAGCTGACCGACGAGAGGTTCGCCTATGACAGCTATCGCAGATTCATCAACATGTTCGGTGAGGTCGTCAGGGGTGTCCCCCATTCCAAATTCGAGGAGAAGATGGACGAGGTGAAGAAAGAAAGGGGGGTTGAAAAGGATGTTGATCTAGATGCCGAGGCCATGAAAGAGGTGTGTGAGAAATACAAGGGTCTCTTAGACGACATACCTTCTGATCCCTGGGAACAGCTGTTAGAGGCGATCAAATCCGTTTTTGAGTCATGGAACAATAGAAGAGCTATCAAATATCGTGAATTGAACGGAGTACCTCATGACATGGGTACCGCGGTCAACGTACAATACATGGTGTTCGGAAATAGTGGCGAGAGCTCCGGCAGCGGTGTGGCATTCACAAGGAATCCCTCCACTGGTGATAATCACGTATATGGTGAGTTCCTTATGAACGCTCAAGGGGAAGATGTGGTCGCAGGTATAAGGACTCCACTGCACCTGGATGAATTGAGAAATATAATGCCTGAGATATTTTCACAGTTAAAATACGTTTGTAAGATTTTGGAGAAGGAATACCGGGAGATGCAGGATCTGGAGTTCACCATCGAAGATGGAAAGCTTTACATCCTCCAGACCAGGGATGGTAAGCGAACTCCCAATGCAGCCATAAAGATCGCCCATGATATGGCTAACGAAGACCTGATATCAAAAGAAACCGCTTTGACCCGGATCACCGGGGACCAGATAGAAAAGTTACTCCACAAAAGCATCGATCCAGATGCGGATACCGAGAAGATCGCCAAGGGGTTGAACGCCTCACCTGGAGCAGCTTCTGGGCATGTGGTGTTCGACACTGATGAGGCTGCGGAAAGAGGTGAGGCCGGGGAAGATATAATCTTGGTGCGGCCTGAGACCACTCCAGATGATATACATGGTCTAGCCGCCTCTAGAGGTGTGTTGACGAGCAGGGGGGGTATGACATCACATGCAGCCGTAGTCGCCAGGGGTATGGGACAGCCCTGTGTAGCCGGTGCCGAGGAGATATCTATAGACTCTGAGGAGGGAGTATTCACAGTGGGAGATGTGACGGTAAAAAAAGACGATATCATAACCATCGATGGCACCACCGGTCATGTGATAATAGGTGAAGCTCCATTAGTAGAACCTGAGTTTTCACTTGAATTTCAGCAGATGCTGTTGTGGGCAGACGAGATAAGGAAGATGGGCATAAGGATGAACGCCGACACACCCGATGATGCAAAAAAGGGTCTTGAATTCGGAGCAGAAGGTATCGGGTTATGTAGGACGGAGCACATGTTCTTCGATGCAGAACGTTTGGGTACGGTGCACGAGATGATAATCGCTGAAACTCAAGAGGATCGCCAAAAAGCATTGGATCGAATAATGCCTTATCAGAAGGATGATTTCCTGGACCTGTTCCGGGTAATGGACGGCCATCCTTTGGTGATCCGATTGTTGGACCCACCTCTACATGAGTTCGCACCAACCGATGAACAGTCGCAAGAAAAACTTGCAGAGCAGACAGGGATGCACATAGATGAGATAAAGAGAAAGGTGGAGAGGCTGGAAGAGGCTAACCCCATGCTGGGCCATCGTGGATGCAGGCTGGGCATAAGTTACCCTGAGATATATAAGATGCAGGTTAAGGCTATCCTGGAAGCGGCCATAGAAGCTAACGAGAAAGGTGCAGTCGTTAAACCCAGGATCATGGTACCTATTATCGGTGAAGTAGATGAATTAAAAGTGTTAAAGGAAAATGTCATCGAACCTACAGCTGAAGAGGTTTTCTCAAACAATGGGAAGGAAATAGATTTCAAGGTCGGCACCATGATAGAGATCCCTAGGGCAGCTCTGACAGCCGACGAGATCGCCAAGGAGGCAGAATTCTTCTCATTCGGTACCAACGACCTTACACAGATGACGTTTGGATTCAGTAGAGATGAT
>PUPH01000066.1 GCA_003553085.1 Thermoplasmata archaeon | reverse complement strand
CGGCTCCCTCTATCCTGCCGGTGCAGCATCTGGCAAGGGTGGGGTTGTTCGCCCATTAAAAGGGGTCGTGAGCTGGGTTTAGACCGTCGTGAGCCAGGTTGGTTGCTTTTTAGTAGGAGTGCAATGGTACCTGAGGGAAAGGAACCCTTAGTACGAGAGGAACAGGGTTTCGCAGCCACTAGTTTACCAGTTGTCCGGTAGGGCACACGCTGGGTAGCCACGCTGTATGAAGATAAAGGCTGAAAGCATCTAAGCCTGAAACTTTTCCTGAAACGAGGTACCTGAGGACTCCCGTGGAAGACGGGTTTGATAGAACCGGGGTGTAAGTACGAAGCTTCGGCGACGTATTCAGCCCACGGTTACTAAGCGTCCGGATTGCAGTTTACATTTCGGATTGGTCATCAGACAGGTCTGCGTGTGGAAATCTTTTTCTTTTTCACATCTTTCGATCATTTGGTACTAGGTCTGCGTATGGATATATTTTTACAGATATCTATCAGATCGAAGTATGGAGAAAATTTTACCCACTAAATGCTCACTCACCACAGACCACTTGGTGTAAGCGAGTCGAGTGCTAGGTGAGATATGTATCCGAGTAAAAAATAATAGATCGCTAGGACCCCCAAGGAGGATCTATCCAACAGGGAGATAAAACTTATCGCCCAAAGGACCAACAGTATGAACAGAAGCGCTTTAGAGTGGGCGAACCGTCGGTGTTTTGCAGTAAAAGGGGGGTCGATGATATCCGGAAGTATGGCTCCGAAGATGGACATAGCTGCCATGAGGAATATGGATATGAAAGACATGTGCAGTATGGACTCAAGGGACCATCCGATGTGAGGCAGTGCTCCTCTTTTGAAAGATTCGAGTATCAACAGCCCCATGAACCCGAAAAGGATACCACCGACGATGTGAGTATTTTTACGCATGACACCACTTTAAACCAGTCTTTGTATAAATATATTGTATAAGGGGGTAGCTGAAAGTGATAGATTTTTTATAGTCGTACGCAGTCTGCTGTTAACATGACCCGGTCGGATAAAGAAGAGTACGTCCTCACGCCTTGGGAAGTCAGCGGTAATATAGATTACGACGAATTGGTAGAGCGGTTTGGCACATCCAGGGTCGATGAAGAGTTGAAACAGCGTATAGAAAATATAGCTGGAGAAGTACACTTCATGCTGCGTAGGAACATATTCTATTCTCATAGAGATCTAAAATGGATCTTAGACCAGTACGAGAAGGGGAACAAGTTCGCACTATACACCGGCCGTGGACCATCGGGTCACACCCACGTCGGTCATCTTATGCCTTGGATATTCGCCAGATGGATGCAGGATAAGTTCGGTGTCGATCTATACTTTCAATTGACCGACGACGAGAAATACCTATTCAACTTCGATCTGGAGATGGAGGATACCTACTCCTATGCCATGGAGAACGCCTTGGACATAATCGCACTAGGATTCGACCCAGAGAAGACCTTCATTTTCGCTGATACGGATTATATACATACATTATATCCATTAGCTCTGAAAGTAGCGAAGCGTGTAAATTTTTCAACGGTAAAGGCAGTGTTCGGTTTCGATAACTCAGCCAACGTAGGCAGCATATTTTACACCTCCATGCAATCCGCCCCTTGTTTTCTGCCGTCAGACAGAGAGGGTAGAAAGGTCCCCGTGTTGATCCCCTGCGGGATCGATCAGGACGCACACTTCAGAGTTACCAGGGACGTAGCAGAGACCATAGGCTACCATAAACCGGCATTATTACACAACAAATTAGCCCCTTCCTTAGATGGTACTGGGAAGATGTCTGCGAGTATACCTAAGACCACCATCTTCACCACGGATACACCGGAAGATGTAGATGCAAAGATATCAGAGGCTTTCACCGGAGGTAGGATGTCTGCAAAGGAACAGAGGGAGAAGGGCGGGAACCCGGATATATGTGCGGTTCAGAACTACAGATATTATCTTTTCGAAGAGGATGATGAACGGGTCGCCGATATCGCCGATAGATGTAGGAGGGGCGATCTGCTCTGTGGAGAATGCAAGGGATTGTTGAAAGAAAAGATCAGATCATTTTTGAAGAAACATCAAGAACGGAGAGAGAGAGCAAGGGACAGATTGGAAGAATTTTTACTCAAAGACTGAATTTTCCATCTGGGCTCCTACACGGGCATGAATAATCTATAAATAGTAGAGGCTTCATGAGATTGTTCCACACGTTGATTCAGGTGAATACTAATGAGGTTACGTATGCCCAAAATACGAAGTAAGCAGGACGACGCTTCACAGGACGGATCGATGCTCGAGGATAGATGGAGTACTGCGATCTGCCTTGGTGCGATCTTCGTTCTAGCTTTCTTCATCCGAACATACTTTGCGTTTGAAATGTCGACCAAGTTTGGAACCCCGTATCTACTGACAGGTGGTTCCGACGCGTATTATTATGAGAGGATCGTAGAATATATCGCATTCAATAGCAGACATCTTTATCACGATAACTTACTGAATTATCCCATAGGCCGTATCAATCCCCGTCCTCCATTTTATGGTTGGACAGTAGCGCTGACTGGACGTTTATTCGCTCCTCTGGTTGGAGATCTCACCCAGTCCGTTCACTATTCACTGATCCTATCCACGGGATTCTGGGGAGCTCTGACCATATTCCCGGTTTATCTACTCGGTAGAGATACCTTTGGGAAAAAGGCGGGGATGTTTGCAGCTTTCCTTCTGGCCATAAGCGCAGGTCATATGCAGAGAAGTCCCATAGGTAACGCGGATCACGATGCCATATATCTGTTCTTTGCCATAACGGGTTTCTACTTCCTTATGAAGGCCCTAAAATATATCCCAGAACACAGGAAATGGGTGACGGATTGGACGGAACGTTCGTCCATCAGAGAGGGTCTCTCAACTTTTATCCGTGAAAATAAAAAGTCGATCCTTTACTCCGCAATGGCAGGTATGTGTGTTGCAACTGTCGCACTGAGCTGGCAGGGTTTTGCCTATGTTGTTGTTATAATACTTGCTTATTACTATATACAATTATTACTAGACAAATTCCGTTATCGGGATTCACTCGGTGTAACAGCCTGTGTGATGGTAACTCTAGTCATCGGTATAACCGTAGCAGCACCGTTCTACCTTGCAACCGGTCTTGGTGCCAATCTGCCACAAAGCGTAGGTATCTGGTTTGACGTTCCGTTGATCATAATCACCATAGGTCTTATCGGTGGGGTCATACTTACTGTGACCAGAGATTATCCATGGATACTTGTTTTCTCTGCACTAGCCGTACTAGTTGCTGGACTATTGATATATGCAGTTTATTTTTCACCAGGTTTCATGGAAGCACTCACCACTGGTGCAGGATACTTCACACGGACCAAGGCCATGGAGACCATCGCCGAGGCGCAAGCACCCGAATTCAGCAATCTAGTGCTTTCGTTCGGTCCAGCTACATTCTTTTTATCCATCGCGGGTATCGCTCTAGGTCTATGGTATACATGGGGCAAATGGACTACAAATTTCCTGTTCATCCTTATCTGGGCGGCTTTTGCTATATACATGGCCACATCTGCAGCTAGGTTCATCTTCAACGGTGCACCCGCTTTCGCCCTGATGGCAGGTTGGGTTGGTGCATTGGTAGCGGATAAAGCTCAATTCCATATGATTTACCGTCGTCTTAAAGGATTCAGAGGCGATGTGTTCATGGGTTTGAAACGGAGTATCAAAGTATCTCATGTGCTGGTTGTTCTGTTCATAGCCTTCTTACTGGTGATGCCCAACGTACTTTACGGCTTCGACGCGGGCATCCCCTTCGAAACAAAGAATCAATACGATAGGCAGATCAATAGGGTCATACCTGGTGCACTTCAGCCCGAGGATTTTGATGAAGACCAGGCGCAGAATTGGCACCTAGGGGCCTTCGGCTTCGGCTTAGATAAACCGACCGATTACTGGCCTGCAGCATGGGAATGGCTGAAGGAGGAGAATTCGCACCTACCGCCAGAGAAACGTCCAGGATTCCTCAGTTGGTGGGATTATGGGTTCGAAGCCGTACAGAGAGCTCAACATCCAAGTGTTGCCGACAATTTCCTTACAGGTCACCGCATAGCCGGTAACGTGCTGATGTCTCAAAACGAATCACAGCTGCTTTCACTGCTCATAGTAAGAACTCTAGAACCGCCGGTACGAGAAGATGACGGTATCGCTGGAGAGATACGCAACATCCTAGTAGACCACTTAGGGGAGGAAAAGACAGATCTAGTGGAAGATGTGTTCTTGAACCGGGAAGATTACACGGACGAAGTCCTCGCCAATCCAGACAGATACCATCCACGGGCTGACGACATCCACCCTGAAAATGTGATGTATGCCAAACTGATGGGTGAACTGTCCCACGAACAATTGGATACTCTGGTGGAGTTATATTACGATCTGACGGAAGAAACGGACACCTTGATAAAATACATCGCAGTCGATACGAGATTGTTCCCCTTCGATGCGAGACAGACGGGCATCTTCTATGCACCTGCAAAATTAGCAGGGTATCGTATAGGTGAGGAACGGTTCGAACGTACTCCCATCGACTTCTATAATATAGTATATGTAGATGCGGAGGGTAACGAGTACGAAGATCCTGACGATATACCTCCAGAAGTCCAGATACATGATTTCAAACTGAATCACAAACCTGAATTTTTCAACACTACTCTATTCCGAACCTTCGTGGGGTATGGACTTCATGAAGTAGATGTTCCGGAGCAAGTGCCTGATCCCGGTATGGACCCTGGTATGGACCCTGGTATGGACCCTGGTATGGATCCAGAAATAGATCCCGAAGATTTTGACATGGAGGATATAGAGTTCGAAGAGGGTAACATGTTCCAAGATCATGCCATGGGTGACATGACGACTACAAACCCGGGAGCCAACCCCACCGGTGCAACACCTGATGAGGGTATACCGGGGATAGACGACCCCCAACAACAACCCTTACCCGCTTGGGGTATGGAAAATTTCCGTATAGCAACGAGGACTGCTTATTGGAATCCACACCCCGAGGAAACGGTTAGGGATCATCCTGAAGATTGGAGAGCTGTATCTCTACAAGATGCCATCAGATATCAAGAGCAGGAGGAAGGAACGGTGGATCTCAGCGCAGGAAGCTACTTACGTCAAGGTGTCGTCTTCATAGAGTACTTCCACGGAGCTTTGGTTTCTGGAACCGTGGCCACCGAAGGAGGCGAACCAGTACCTGACGCACGAGTCACCATCCTTGATGAGATGGGTACTCCTCACCAGGTGACATATACAGACGATGAAGGACGTTATGAGATCAAAGCACCGGCCGGTGAATTGACTCTTGTCATATCCACCGGTGAAGACGAAGACACTCTCACTAAGACCGAATCTGTTCCTCTAGGCATCGAATCTCTGGAGGTTTCTCGAGATCAATCCATGAGAAGGAGGACGGATCGCACAGGTGATGGCCGTTGGGATTACTTGATAAACAAGGATATTGAGGTCGAAACAGGAGAATTGACGGCCAATGTTTTCATCGACAAGGACGATAGCGGAGATTATACACCTGCTAACGACACCCTCGTACCTTCCACGTTAACACTTACCAGTGAACGTTACGGTTATGAATACGAAGTGGAGACTGAAGGTAGTTATACGTTCACTGGGTTGATACCCGGTTCATATGTACTAGAATCCGATATACCAGGAACCCCTGCCGAGGATATAAGTATCGAGCCTGGAGAAGAGGTGTCCTGGGATATCGAGGTTGAAACATCAACGTTGACAGGGATGGCCTCCATTGATGATCCAGACATTCAGAACGTAGTACTGTATCTAGAACATAAACTGACCGGAGAGCGATTCACGGAAACCTTGGATATCGATGGTAACTATACCTTCTCACACATCTTACCAGGTGAATACCAGTTAGGAGCTGAACAGGATGAATACACTCTGACCCAGGGTCCACAGACCTTTGAATTAGAAGCTGGGATGACCGAAGAACGGGATCTGAACGTTACTCATGCACATTGGGTATCCGGTGTAGCTGAAGACAGTTCCGGTTCGACATTAGCGAGTCAAAGGATATCCCTAACCGGTGCCTTGGGTAGAACCTACTCTCAATCTGTTGTTACCGATTCAGATGGTGTATTCCATGTGAAACTGCCCGCAGGTGTTTACACAGTTCACGGTACTTCACAGAGAGGATCAGAGAGGATAGTACATCTCGGCATGCTCACCGTACCCGAAGATCTGGATTATGTTGCCCAGTTTGAAAAGGGTCACCGGATCCGGGCAGATGTGGAGATGGACGACGAACCAGTGGAATCATTCAACCTTGAGTTCGCTACGGCCGACGGGACCATAATCGAGACGAAGAGCAACGCCGAAGGTCGGGTTAGTCTGTACTTACCCAAGGACTCTTACACAGCTTACGGCTGGAAGATGGACTTAGCCGTTGCTCATTATTACAGGACCTCATTCACATTGGACTCGGACAGAACATTCACGATCTCACCTTCAGTTGGTCATGCAGTCGAGGGACGAACATATAGAGATATGGACTTCGATGAAGAGTATGACGAAGGAGAAGGCGTATCCGCCATGATCGAAGTCATCACCGACGGTCATTCGATAAGGATGATCTCATCTCCGACTGGAAGGTTCACAGGAGTGCTTCCCAACGAAGAAGTCGAGATACGCTTCACCAAGGAAGGATTCCACGAAAAAGTGATATCCTACCATCCTGAAGATGAATTCGGACCCCTCTTCGCTTTGGAGGCAAAGGATGTACACGTCCATGGGAGCGTGACCGTTAACGGTTCGGTGATGCCGGACACTTCGGAGGTACAATTCGAAGCGGTAGGAGAAGGGGCTGTAGATACCGAAGCCAGCATCGTGGATGGTACATACGAGATGCATGTACAGCCCGGGGTTTACGATATCATCATTGATCATCCCGTAGACGATGGTGCCCGATACTACGTGGAAAAAAGAGTCGAGATCGAACCGACCGACAGTTCGGTAGAGATCGATCTTGATGCGGAACACGCGGTACGAGTACACGGTTCCATATTAGATGAAGCGGGACAGGAAACCCCTGCCACCATATCTATCCAAGGACCCAGGGAGAAGGAGGTCGTACTTGAGAACGGTACTTATGATATCCAGCTACCTTTGGGTACTTACTCCATATGGGTAGCGGATAGAGATGGGGATCTAGCAGCCAGTGAAAGATTGGTTGTAGAGGGTCCCGTAGAACACAATATCACACTGGAATCCGCGGCGGTATTTTCACCATTAGTCACTTATGCAGGTGAGCCCAGAGAGAACATCGATATGACGTTTGAAAACCTCGATAGCGGTTACAGTATAACGCGAACAACTGACGAGGACGGCTCGTTCACGGTTAATCTAGCACCCGGTGAATACGAAGTGAGTGTTGATCATGAGACCACGGAACCCATCGATGGGATAATGAGGGATGTTAGATATCATTACACAGATGTTTACGATCTCACGGTCTCTACTTCACCACATATAGCCCTGGAGAGAGAGATGGTATATCCCACCCTTAGTGGTGAACTCAGGTTGGACGGCGAGTTGATACCTGACGTTGAGATCAGGTTCACCGCACAATCACCTGAGGCGGTTTCTACATCAGTCGAAACCTCATCAGATGGTACATACTCGGTTCCATTGTCAAAAGGATTATACTCGATACACATAGAATATGAAGGTGTAAGGAGACCCTATGCGGTACTGGAATCCTTCGCTATGGGCGAGACCGACGATACGCTCAACATAACTCTTGAACCCGCATACAGACTCACCGGGGACATCATCCGTAGGGGCGAAAAGACTCCATCGACGTTGAACGTGGTACGAGTCGATGAAAGACTTGAGATCGAGCGTCCCTCCATGGACGACGGCAGCTACACCTTGCTGCTGCCTGAAGGACTGTACCAAGTCACGACTGAGACCAGTGTAGATGATGATCTATTGGGCGAGGTCCGGTATAGGTTTGATGACAGGGTCGATCTAAGTTACAACCGACAAAAAGATATCGAGTTGAACATGGTAAAGGAATACGGTGCCTCCATAGGTGATATCATCACCCAGGATGCACAGCTAGGAGACACTTTACATTACGATGTAACCATAACGAACACCGGTAACACCGATGATGAATTCAGGTTATCTGCACCAAAAGCGGTTTGGGACATGGAGTTCGAACCTTCGAGGATATCATTAGGACCAAAGGAGTCCACAACGGTAAGCATAACTCTACACGTACCGGATGACGCCATCGTCAATCACCCACCCATGGAGTTCGAGGTGGAATCACTCAATTCCGATGAATCTACCACTGGTGAATTGGGTGTCGATGTAGAACAGCACTACGGTGTAGAACTGATCCCCGGTACGAGTCGGAAGTCCATCTCCGGAGGGCGACTGATACATACGATACAAGTTCACAATACTGGTAATGGTATCGATGTGTTCGATCTTCAGATCCGGAACATGGTAGAACTGGAAGAACAGGGTTGGGATGTGTCAATCGAATCCAGCACCGATGAAGTGAGCGAGGACAGCAAAGTAGAGGTGAGGATAACACTAGAGGCACGGACAAGAAGCCCCACTCCGGATCCCGTTGTAGAAGTCCGGGCGACGTCCCGTGGAGACTCAACGGTTGAAGATCATGAATCCTACCAGATCGATAAACCATATCTGTTCACCTCTCCCGATTCTCTCATGCTAACCGGAGAGAGGATCTTACTCGAGGAAGATACCTTCGAGATGCGCACCAGTTACTGGGTAGTGATAATCATACTGGCATTACTCGGAGCCCTATACTACATCAGAAAGAAGAGGTGGTACTGATGAAAAGGATGATCGTCATCACAGTATCACTACTGTTCTTGGCTTCCTTATTCACACCCTTGGTACAGGGCTCCATGAGCCAGACCGGAGTGAGCCTGTATATAGATGGACCAGATAATGTGTTCGTAGAGGAGACCGAGGATTTTGCAGTGGAGATCCGTGGCAGTTTCTCGGAAGAGGCAACAAATTGGAGCTATGAGATAGTCGATGTGCCCTTGGAGTTGTATATAGATCCGGTAGAGGATGAATCTTCAGAAACAAACAGATTCGAGTTCACGGTGACTGCAACGACCACCGGAACATTCTCATTCACCATCGTCGGGTATTGTTCTGATGATGAGGAGACCAGGTATCGCGAGTCCACATTCGAACTGACTTCCCACAAACCGATAGAGACCAGCGTTGAGGTGGAGAACACCTCTGGTTATGATCTAGAAGATGTGCTGGTGGGCTTGTTCATCGACGGGGAATTGGTGCAAACTAAGACCATAGACAAACTCGAAGTGAACGAGACAAAAACAGTCGAATTCATGTGGATCAAAGAGGACCTGGAGGCTGGAAAACACAGGCTGGAGATACGAGCGGACTTCGGGCTGCACGAAGAACCAGAATTCGGTGAAGAGCTCCTGACGAAAGAGTTCTATGTGGAAGGCGAACCCAGTGCTTGGAGGTTCGCGATACCGATAATCATCATAGCAGCCGCTGTATTCTTCGTGTTCTATTATCTAAAAAAGAGAAAGAGAAGAAGAAGACCCTGGTGATGATTCACTCACCTTTGAATTCGGGCTTCCTTTTGGATAGGAAGGCTTCCATACCTTCCTTCTGATCTTCTGTAGAGAAGCATCTCTCAAAATTCGATGCTTCCAATTCGAGTGCTTCGTCCATGACCAGTTCTAAACCGTCATCGATAGATGATTTGGCCAAGGATACTGCGGCAGGACCGTTGGACGAGATTGTTTTTGCAATATTCATCACCGTATCCATCAGCTCTTCTCCGGGAACCACTTTGTTAACCAGGCCGATCTCTAGTGCACGCTGGGCGTCGATGGTTTTACCAGTAAATATCAGCTCTTTTGCATGGCTGGGACCGACCAACCTGCTGAGCATCTGTGTTCCTCCGAACCCGGGTATTATACCCAGTCCGACTTCCGGCTGTCCGAACTGCGCCCGATCTGATGCCACTATCATATCCGCAGTCATTGCCAGTTCCAATCCGCCGCCCAGTGCGTATCCGTTTACAGCGGAGATCACGGGTATCGGTAACTCCCGTATTTTTCCAAACACTCCATGCCCTTTGCGAGAAAATTCATGAGCCTCCTCCGGGGTCATATCCTTCATCTCTGATATATCGGCACCTGCGACGAAGGCCTTTCCTTCGCCTGTGATCACCACACATCGTGCATCAGACAGATCCTCCAATGAATCCTCCAGCTCATCCAGCATCTCGGTGCACAATGCATTGACCGGTGGACGATCCAGTTTTATCACTGTAACGTGATCCTCTTTTGATACTTCTATCATGTAGTATCACCATCAATATTCGTAGAAACCCTCTCCTGTCTTACGTCCCAGCAGTCCCGCACGCACCATCTTGTTAAGCAGTGGACAGGGGCGGTACTTCGGATCGCCGAACTCTTGGTATAGAACATCCATGATGTTCAAGCACACATCGAGACCAATCAGATCCGCCAATGCAAGGGGTCCCATGGGGTGATTTGCTCCTAATTTCATCACTTTGTCTATGTCTTCTCTTTCCGCCACACCTTCTTGCAGAGCGAACACCGCTTCGTTGATCATGGGTATCAGAAGTCTGTTGACGGCGAAGCCGGGTGAATCCTCTATACAAACGGGTTCCTTGCCGAGATCCTCCGCCAATCCGATCACATCCTCAACGGTCTCTTCGGATGTGTGCATACCCTTGATCACTTCCACCAGTTTCATGTACTGCACGGGGTTGAAGAAGTGCATACCTATGAACTTCTCCGGCCTATCCGTTGCAGAGGCCAACTTGGTGATGGGTATGGTCGAGGTGTTGGAAGCGAAGATCGTGTCCGGACCACAGATATCGTCCAGCTTTTTGAAGACATCTGTTTTTATATCAAGGTCCTCCACCACCGCTTCGATGATGATGTCACATCCTTCCATGTCTTCCAATTCCAATGTGGTGTCCAACCTTCCCAGCACTTCTTCCTTCTCATCCTCGGATATCTTCTCCTTGGAGACGGCTTTGGACAGAGATCTCTCGATCCTTTCCATACCACCTTCCAGGAAACTCTCTTCTATATCTCGTATCAACACTCGATAACCGCTCTGGGCAGCTGCCAGTGCTATCCCGCCGCCCATGGTACCCGCACCTAATACTCCTATCTTCTTCATCTGTATCACATCTCCACTATCATAGAAACAGCGTTGCCTCCGCCCAAACAAAGTGTAGCTAACCCTCTGTGAGCGTCACGTCTTTTCATCGCATACAGTAACGTAGTCAGTACTCTTGCACCGGAACATCCTATGGGATGTCCCAGAGCCACGGCGCCTCCGTGGATGTTGAATTTATCCTCAGGTATATCGAATTCCTGTTGAACCGCCACTGAAGCGGAAGCAAAGGCTTCGTTGTGCTCTATCAGATCTATGTCATCGACGCTGAGGTCGTTCCTCTCCATTAGTTCTCTAGTGGTAGGTATCGGGGCCTCCATTATGTTCTCTGGTTTTACACCTGATGTGTGGTAATCCACTATCCGTGCCATGGGTTCCAGGCCTAAAGATTCGGCTTTAGTTCCACTCATGACCACGACCGCTGAAGCACCGTCAGACAGCTGGGAAGCGTTCCCCGCAGTGACCATACCGTCCTTCTTGAAGACCGGTTTCAGCTTGGACAGTTTTTCCACAGTACTGTCCGCTCTTATTCCTTCATCTTCCTCCAACGTACCCCTCCTGTGCTCTACCGGAATTATCTCATGGTCGAACCATCCGTTCTCCGTGGCTTCGTGTGCAAGTTTGTGACTCCTGACTGCGAACGAATCGATCTCCTCACGCGTTAAACCGAACCTCTCTGCTATCCTCTCTCCCGTCATTCCCATGTGGTAATCGTTGTATATCTCCCAGAGTCCGTCGAATACCATGGCATCGACCAGTTCTCCGTTCCCCAGACGGTATCCCTGTCTAGCTTTCCTCAATATATGTGGTGCACCGCTCATGTTCTCCATACCACCGGCGGCGATCACATCATACTCACCTGCCTTTATGGAGTTCGCAGCCATCATTATGGACTTCAAACCTGAGCCGCATACCTTATTTATGGTGGTTGCTCCCGATGTGACCGGTATTCCGGCACCCAGGGCCGCCTGTCTGGCAGGGTTCTGACCCAGACCTGCTGAGATCACCAATCCCATGAGCACTTCCTGCACATCTTCATCTTCGATGCCCGCTCTTTTAACGGCCTCTTCGATCACTAAACTGCCTAATTTCGGCGCTCTGATATCTTTTAAGCTACCCAAGTACTTCCCTATGGGCGTTCTCACGGCGGAGACGATAACTACTTCGTTCATTTTGATCCTCCTTTATGGATTGGAGAATAAGTAGCGTTATTATAACTATTGTGTCGGCAGATTGTTTTTATAAGCGCAACGCATTCCCTTTATCATGAGAGTGGCAGTCGTACTGGGTACCAGACCTGAAATAATCAAGATGAGTCCATTGATAAGAGAACTTAAAGATCGAGATATCCCATACGATGTGATCCATACTGGGCAGCATTATGATCACGAGGTGTCGGAGATATTCTTCAAGGAATTGAACCTTTCTCCACCGGAAGAACACATCGGTGTGGGCTCGGGATCTCAGGCCGAGCAGACCGGTAAAGCTCTGATGGGGTTGGAAAAGGCATATGCGACTCTGGGCTCGGACATAGTGCTGGTGCAGGGTGATACCAATACGGTATTGGCAGGGGCCTTAGCCGCAGTGAAGATGGATCTGAAGGTCGGACACGTCGAGGCAGGTTTAAGGAGCTACGATCTGAGGATGCCTGAGGAACACAATCGCAGACTGACAGATCACTGTTCCCATCATCTGTTCGCTCCAACGGAGAAGAGTGCGGAGATACTGCGTGGAGAGAAAGTCTGGGGAGACATACACGTCACCGGTAACACAGTTATCGACGCCTGCATGCAGAACATGGAGATCGCCCAGGAAAAATCCAGGGTGGACATACCCGGTGAGTACGTCCTAGTAACCGCCCATCGGGCGGAAAACGTTGATGATAGAAGTGTTCTGAAACAGTTCCTAGATGTCTTCGAGAACATCCCGGGTACCAAAGTGTACCCCATCCATCCCCGGGCGGAGAAGATGTTCAAACATACTGGTCTGTACAGTAAGTTGAAGGATATCACCGGCATGAAGCTGATGAAACCTCAAGGTTACCTGGAATTTTTGATGCTGATGAAGAATGCCCGATATATTCTAACGGATTCCGGAGGGATCCAGGAGGAAGCCACTGCGCCCAACATAAAGAAAAAAGTGTTCGTTCTGCGTGAATCCACCGAACGTCCGGAGGCCGTTGATGCGGGATTTGCAGAAGTAGTCGGTACAAACAGTGATGATATTTTGAACGCAATAGACAGGTTCGAACAGGACGGATGGAAACCGGAAGACTGTCCTTACGGTGATGGACGAGCATCCGAGCGCATAGTCAATATAATCACCGGATGAGTTCCTTATACACGGATACGAGGATGTCCGCTACTGCTTTAGGTGAGTGGTACTTCTGGACGAACCTTCTGGGATCATCCACTTCATCAGGATCCTCGAAACCATAGAATACCGTGTACTTTTTCGGGAAGTCGGTATAAGTTTTCAGTCCGCAGGCCATGGCCTCTAGTCTGCCAAGTGAGACCGGGTCGGTGAGCGGACCTATCATCTTCTCATATCGGTTGAAAAGATCCGGCAATCGTTCGTTGGGCTGGAACGGTATCTTCCTGACGTTCTTCGGGAGTTTCATATCCACTCCCCAGTTCAACATATCGTACTCCTTATCTTTATCCAACAACGGTAGTAGCAGTTCACGCGAGGCGAACCTTCCGAACAATAGTGTACGGTGTGTTTTTTCTATGTTCATAGGTTTAAATCTATCTAGATCCACAGGGTTCGGGATATAGAACCCGTTGACCCATTCCAGCAGATCTGGAGTGCTCAACAGAGCCATATCGGCACCTCTGCGGACAGCTGAACAGATAGCTCTGTGATGAGGTAGTATCGGTACCGCACCCCGGTCATCTATCCTCCTTATGTCACTACCGTGATGATGGATGATGAAAGGAATCCTCTTTGCACGGGCTTTGAAGAAAGCCTTCAGCACGGGTCTGGTTAGGGCATAGTGTCCGTGGATGATGTCGTAGTCCTGATCTATACTGCCCGTTGTATCTTTCACCACCTCTATCCCGAGTGAACTCAACTCTTTTCCATACAGATCGATTATATTGTGCATGGGGACGGCCTTCTCTGAGCAAACGTGCAGTACCTTCATATGAAAAGGAGAACGAAGTAGGTCAATTTATGCTTTCGGTGGAATACGTCGAGCCATCGGGGTGAATTTTTTATACATTGCCCCGTCTTATCTGACCATGTACCAGAGGGTTATAGTACCTACGGACGGTTCGAGATGCGCTCAAGCTGGAGTACGTGAAGGCCTAGAGTTTGCTCGTCGGTTAGGGTTGCCCGTTGTGGCCCTATATGTGATAGATGTGAAGGAATATGAGGGTCTGCATCACCATTCCATAAAGGACTCCGCAAGGACGGGTTTCAAGCAAACGGGAACGAAGACGTTGATTAAATTGAAAGAATACGCGTCCACCAAAGGTGTTGAGATCAAAACTGAAATCAAAGAAGGGATACCATACAAAGTCATAACCGATATGGCGAACGGTGATGATATAATATACATAAGCAGTCATGGTGCATCTGGATTCACAAAATTTTTCCTGGGCAGCACTACGGATAAAGTGTTAAAGAATGCTAGATGCACCGTCGCGGTGGTCAAGGGAAGCTACTGTAAGGATGAGTGACTCAATTCTCATTCACACGTTGCCTGCATGGAGTAGGTAACTTCATCGACGCCCTTCTAAGTGCGTCTTTTCCTATATCGAAGTCCTTCTCATTTACCCAAACCCGTATAACTGGTTGATCCGATTTGACTCTGGCGGCGTTTCCGACTTTTTTCCCAAAGGACCTGCGCATACCTTCCGACAACCTATCTGCACCTGCACCGGTTGCCTGTTTGTTCTCTCTCAAAACATGATGTGGATACACAAGTATTTGTGCGCGGAAGTTCTTATCACCGAGTCTTCTGGTTAAAAACCTCGTAAGTACTACACGGGCAGATTCCAGGGCGTTGTCTTTTATCTGACATTTCTCTTCTGCGATCAGCTCGAGCTCTAAGTCGAACTCCCGGGTCCTGTTACCCATCATGAACTGACCTACTCTAACGTGAGGTACACCTCCGATGTACTTCTTACGGGTGTAGGCTTGACCCTTGACTTCTCTGTACATACTACCTGGTTTTTTAGCCATGTGAATCACATCCATGAGTACTACATATTTATATGTTATTGTCTGCAGCTGTAAAAAAAGAAAGGAAGGGGTTTATTGTTTGGTGGAGCCGACCTCGTCGGCCACATCTTCCAGGTCCAATACCTGAAGCTTTGCCTTGGTGGGTACTCCTTCCAGGTCCCAGCCTCTAGCGGTATAGTAACGGTCCAGGGCCATCTCCAGTTCCCTTCTTGGGATCTTTCTTCCTTTGTTGGGTCCGTAAGGTACCTCTTCCTTCATAACCCTATCTGGAAGTATATCGTCTTCTCGTGAGAAACCTTCTCTAACGTTGTACGCCTTTGCCAGGTTGTGCCCCCTTTCTCCGGCGGTCAACAGTTCTCCTATGGACATGTTCCATCCAGTTATGGCGTTGATGAGCTTCAGAAGGGGCTTATCCAGGAAGATACCTCTAGAGAACTTGCACATCCCGGTCATATCGTACAACATCATGAGATCCTCCATGCACTTCAGCGGGAATCCCTTGGATACGATGTCGTCCCTCGCGTAGTCTTCGAAGTGCCAGAAGCTTCCTCCGTAGTCCAAGGCATACTCACAGGACGTCAGGTGGTCTGCGCCTCTCGGTGCCACTGCTAGTGCAAGACCCATACCGAACATGCCTCTAGCTTCGTATCCCGGAGGCTCCATACCTTTGATGTGTATGGCGAACTTCTCAGAACCTTTACCTAGTGTTTCCGCGGCTTCTTTAACACCGTTGAACAGCAGCTCTCCCAGTTCTCCTTCTTTATCGCCCATCTGCCTGACGGCTTCGATCATGGCGTGGGCGTTCCCGAAGTTCAGCTCCATATCATCCAGTTCCAACAGTCCTTTTTCGTAGGCTTCCATGGCCCAAGCGACGGTGACACCTGCTGATATGGTATCGATCCCCAGTTTGTCACAGATCTCATTGGCCTTGGTGACCGCCTCAACGTCTTCCACTCCGCAGCAGCCTCCCAGAGAATACTGTGTTTCGTACTCCGGCCCGTCGATGGCAATATCACCGTAGGGCGTATCTTCCGCCACGAAGAATTGGCTGCATGGTTTTGTACAGTACGGGCAAGGTCTTCTTCCGTCCCTGTACTTCTCCACCCAAACGTTGGGATCCAGTTCTATCCTGCCCTCCTGAGGATCGTCGAGTTTTTCATAAGCTTCTTTGAAGTAACCCGCCTCCCAGTTCTTTGATGGGAAGGCTCCTATCTCCACGTTCAGAGGATGGATAGCAGAACCGGTACCTAGGTCCATATCTGTTTTCCCCTGTTCAACGGTCTCCTTCCTGAACTTGGAATTCAACTCGTCCAGTTTCTCTTGATCATATACCGGATAATCCTTTGTACCCTCTATCGCGATGCCTTTGAGGTTTTTACTGCCCATGACCGCACCGGGTCCACCACGGCCTGCCTGCCTCTCGTCACATTCGATCATCGAGATCTTAGATAGCTTTTCTCCGGCAGGTCCGATGACAGCGGTCTTGACTTTACCGTATCTTTCCTTCAAAGCTTCCCCGGTCTCGTGGGTATCCATACCCCACAGATCTTCGGCGCTTTCGATCTTCACTTCATCATCTTCGATCACGACCACGGAGGGCTCCTTCGCCTTTCCTTCGATCACTAGTACATCGTATCCTGCTTTTTTCAAACGATCTCCGATCCAGCCGCCGACTATGGCCTTACCGTATCCTCCGGTGAGTGGACTCTTGAAACCGAATGCGGTTTTTGAAGCGGTGGGTACCTTTGGTCCAAGTAGCAGACCGGGTGCCATTATCAGTTTGTTCTCAGGTGATAATGGATCCACCTCTGCCCCTACTTCTTCGTAAAGTATCCGTCCTGTGAAACCGGCTCCACCAACGTACCTCCTCAGAAAACTATCCGAAAGTTCTTCGGTCTTCACTTCGTTATCGTCCAGATTTATCCTTAATAACTTTCCCCAATGTCCCGACATGTTTATCACTAATCGGAGACTTGCATACTTTATTTAAGATTTACTAAGAAAAAGTGCTACTATTGAATATATAGGGCAGCGCGAGTCCAAAATTCCAATATCTTCATGCGACCATTTGTATATATTATTAATGAAGTTCTATGCTAAGTAGGCATGCCCGTCACCTCTGATATTCACCTGCTTCCATAGGTACCTCAGTTTCTTTTTGATGATCTTCTTTGGATGGATCGACAATCGAAAAAGGATTTGGTATGGCGAGGTAATTTTTGAACGACAAACGACCTATGAAGACTGTACTTATATCTTGACGAAATTTTTGGAGAATAACACAAGCCCCCCATCCGAAAAATATATAACACCAACAGGTTATGTATTATTGATGCAAAAACACAAGTACATGATCATGGTCCTTTTACTGACCACGATGATACTGATCACATCGTTACAGGGCGCAGCCGCAGATATCACTTGGATGTCCTACGAACGAGGTATTGAGAGAGCGGAGAACCGTGATAAGTTGATCTTACTTTACGCGGGCACGGATACATGCAGCTTCTGTGTCCTGATGGAACAGGAAGTGTTCACGGACAAAGATGTGATCCAGGCGATGCGGGATTTCGTCACGGTAAAAGTTGATTCGGCTTCAGATGTGGAAATAGCTCAACAGCTGGAGATACAGTACGTTCCAACCATAGTGTTCTTGACTCCTGAAGGTGACGAGCTCCTGCGTGAAGTAGGATATCGAAGTACGGAAGAACTGCTATCAGACATGGATGAAGCCGAGGCACGTTATCTTGGAGATGAAACCGATGAAGGGGAGCAGGATGATGAAGATACCCCCTTCCCAGGTCTATTTTATTCGTCTGTAGGCTTGTTGGCAGCTGTAGTGCTTTACACCGTGAATCAAAAGAAAAAGAGATCAAGAAGATGACGATTCAAAGATAAGGTCCATCATGTTTTTACTTTTTTCTTGATCATATCTATCACGAAAACGCCTCCTGCAAAAAGAGTTATACTCGGGCCTGCAGGGGTATTGAAAACATAGGAAAGCGATAGACCGCATAAGACGAAAACCAATGACAGGATGCAAGAGTAAAACATTATCTTTTTGATATCGTTGCTTATCCCACTGGAGATCGAGGCTGGGATGGTGAGCATAGCTATCACCAGTATTATACCGACAAACCTCAAAAGGAAAACTATCGACAAGGCAACGAGTATGAGCAGAAAGATGTATATCGCATCTGTGTTGAGTCCGGCTATCTTAGCGAACTCGTCGTCGAAACTAACTGCCTGTAGTTCATAGTAAAAAAGAACCACAGTTATCAAAACTCCGATCACCAAAAACACGAGCAGGTATATGTCAGTACTTCCGATCATGTATATATTACCAAAAAGGAAGCTGTCCATCGAAGGTTTATATCCAGGAGTAATTCGGTAGAAAAGGGCTCCTACTGCCATCCCCATCACCCATATTATGCCTATAGCGGTATCTTCTCTCTGGACCTTCTCTTTGCTCATGATCCCTATACCTACCGCTGAAAGTAAAGCAAATATCGCGGCACCCAGCAAAGGATCGAGTGTGAAAAAGTAGTAACTGACGAAGATTGCAAGACCGATCCCTCCAAAAGAGGCATGAGCGATGCCGTCACTTATGAAAACGATACGCTTGATGACCACATAGGTTCCGACTATACCGAACAATATGGAAGCAAGGATACCTGTATAGATCGCCCTTCTCCAGAAGGTATATTGGAACATCTCTAAGAAACCGTACAAAAATGAAGCAATGGTATCGATCATGTCTTATGTCCTCCCTCTACCTCGGTATGATGATGATGTGCTATCAGATCCATCTTACATCCATAAGATTCTTCGATCATTTCATGGGTGAGTTCTGAACCGCCATGGTAGATCAAATCTCTATTAAGACAAGCAAGTTTCTCTACATAGGATGAAAGAAAACCGATGTCGTGTGACACGATTATTATAGTGGTACCTTCCTCCCGATTTAGTTTTTTCAATAGTTTGTATATGCTAGTTTTGATCCTTTCGTCCACACTAGCCGTCGGCTCATCGAGTAAAAGGACCTCCGGTCGAGTGGTAAGAGCTCTGGCAAGAAGGACCCTCTGTTGTTCGCCACCCGACAGATCCGATATCTTACGTTCTTTGTAATCTTTCATCTCAACTCTTTCCAGCGCCCTAAGGGCGATCTTTTTGTCTTCATCGGAGAAGAACGGTCTAAATCCCAGTTTTCCCACTCTACCCATGAGCACTACGTTCATCACATCGATAGGGAACTGTGAATCGAAATCGGTGTACTGAGGAACGTAACCGACTTTATCTCTCGCTTTTTTTGGTTCTCTGCCGAAGATCGTTACTTCGCCTTCATCCGGCTTCAACAAACCCAGTATGACTTTGAGCAGCGTGGTTTTACCCCCGCCGTTAGGGCCGATTATACCTAGAAAATCTCCTCTTTCCAGCTGTAGGTTAACGTTCTTAAGGACTTCAGCATTACCCAATTTAACGGAAAGGTCCCTGATATCCAGTGCGTTCAAACCACTTTCAACTCTATTATCTTCTTTTACCAAAGTAATCACTCAGATATTCATTCGACCACCACAGCTATAGGCGGAGTTTCATATTTTATATGATCTTGATGCCGTAACTGGAAAACTATTTCGGTTCCTCCTTCCATCTCTCCTACGATGTGCACATGATCCGTGTGCTGATGGAAACTTACTATACCTTCGTTAGCACCTTCGGCTAGCTCGACCTTGAGTTCGTAGTGATCACCGTCGAGGGGAATTTCGTTTCCTTCCGCATCTTCAATGTTTGCCCCGAGTGATATATGCTCTCCTACACGAACTTCTGGTAAACTTCCGTGCCAATGATCACCATGTACGTAAGCAGTGACTTCATCCTTACTCCTATCTATGATCTCGAACTCACTGATATCGTCTTCATGTTCCTCTTCACCAAAAGATTCCACAAGAGATCGAGCAATTTGTTCGATATTATCCAGATAGCCATCGGACAACGGGTTGAGAGATTTAACTTCGCCATCGATCTCTTCAGCTATGGTCTTAGCTGCGCTGTCGTCGAACTGAGGTGAAACGAAGATGATCCTGATATCTTCTTCTTTCGCGATATCGATGATCCCGGCGATCTGTCCTGGACCAGGATCCTCTCCTTCGATCTCGATGGCAAGATGTACAAGGCGGTAATCGTCTGCGAAATAGCCCATGGAGGGATGATATGTCAAGAACTTTTCTCCTCGATAAGGGGCCATCTTCTCACTGATTTTTTGATGTAGACCTTGAAGTTCAGCGATGTAATCAGCGGCATTCTCTCTGTACAATTCTTCATTATCAGGATCTAACTCCACGACCGTCTCGACCAGATGTTCTATCATCTTCTCAGCCTTTGTGAGTGACATCCATGTGTGAGGATCCGCCCCTTCGTTGTGATCATGAGATGTTAAAGAAAAGGTTCCATGTACCATCTTCTGCTCATCTTCCACGAACACGGCTATAGAAGGGGTCTCATATTCCACATGACCGTCATGCCAAAGCTGGAAAACCACCTCGGTTTGTCCTTCGGTATCACCTACGATGTGAACGTGGTCCGTGTGCTGGTGGAAACTCACTATCCCTTCGTCTGCACCTTCGGCCAGATCTACCTTGAGTTCGTAGTGATCGCCGTCGAGGATTATTTCGTTTCCTTCCGCATCTTCAATGTTTGCGCCGAGTGAAATATGCTCTTCTACATTAACTTCTGGTAAACTCCCGTGCCAATGATCACCATGTACGTAAGCAGTGACTTCATCCTTACTCCTATCTATGATCTTGAACTCACTGATATCGTCTTCATGTTCTCCCTCACCCACGAACACGGCTATAGAAGGAGTCTGGTATTCCACACGATCGTGATCCCACAGTTGGAAAACCACCCTTGTGTGTCCCTGGGTCTCTCCTACGATGTGTACATGATCCGTATGCTGATGGAAACTCACTACCCCTTCGTTTGCACCTCCGGCCAGATCTACCTTGAGTTCGTAGTCATTACCATCGAGGATTATTTCGTTTCCTTCGTCATCTTCAATGTTTGCCCCGAGTGAAATATGCTCTCCTACACGAACTTCCGGTAAACTTCCGTGCCAATGGTCCGAGTGGACATAAGCGGCGATATCGCCAACACTTCTATCTACGATCTCGAATTTTCCGATCTCTTGTACATGCGTATCACCAAAATGTCTTAGATTTATAGCTTCGCTTGCATCGACGACAACCATGTCAGGGTTCTGATCCTTGATATTGTCCATATATCTTTCTTCGAATTCCATACCAGAACCCAACTTGAAATAGATGTCTGCATCGCTCAACTTCTGCATCAATCCTGGATCGGGCTCGAAGGTATGTGGATCTTCTCCTGGAGGCACCATAACGACCACGTCTATGTTATCTCCGCCTATCCGTTCTACCCACTCCCTTTGCGGCGGTATGGTGACAGCGACTCGCAGATCGTATTCACCGTCGTCATCATCGATACAGCCGGTAGAAAACACAGTCATGATCAGTAAAAACACAACGCCCAAGATCATCATTTGATCTTTCATATCATCACCAATTGATTCCAATGGAGAACTGTTTCTGATACCAGTGGCAATCGTAAAGATCCTCAGGTTCATAGTCGGTTGAAATACAGCATCCACAGTCACAATGCAGATCGCTGCCGTATTTAGAATCCATCTTCTCCAATAGGTTACCGCTAACCGAGATGTCCAATGCCGCCGATTCATCACAAGCTTCTTCAGATCCCATGTCCAAAGTGGCCTCTAGGAACTTTTCCAGAAGATGATGTTTACGTATATCCTGCTGCACAAGCTCCTCGGCTTCACTATTTATCTTCAGTCCTTTTCTAGTGATATACTCTCCATAGCCCAGGTACTCTAACCGTCTCATCTTCTTGAGTGCGGCCACACGTGAAACATCCATCACTTTAGCTATTTCAGCGGGACCGACCGGCCCTTCATGTGCTTTCAAAAGGAACAAAGCCCGAAGGTATTCTCTATCCCTACCGGTAAGTTCGTCGTTCACCATGTTGTTAACCACTACTTAACTTATATTTATAACTTACTCTTATTCTCAGTGCTCAATTTATTATCTACCCGGTTTGAATCCACAAAACATATTTATCGCACCGGATTTGTTTGGATTCCGGAATTGGTCTCCATGGATATGTCCAAAAAACAAGAGTACGAGTTCAAGAAGGCACTTGAGAAAATACAGGAGCTAAAAGGTCGTGGGACGGAACTTATTTCACTATACGTACCACCAGACAAACAGATATCTGATGTAGCATCTTACCTCAGGGAGGAGATGTCTCAGAGCTCCAATATCAAATCGAAGTCCACCAAGAAACACGTTCAAGCCGCATTGAAATCGATATTATCCAAATTGAAATACTTCAAAAAACCACCCGAGAACGGTTTAGTTTTCTTCGTAGGGCATGTATCCGCAGCGGGCGATCAAACCGAGATGATATCCGAGACCATAGAACCACCGTCCCCCATAGAGACTTTCATGTACCGGTGTGATTCGGAGTTCTACCTAGAACCGTTAAGAAATATGGTGGGAGAAAGGAAGAAATACGGACTGGTCGTCGTGGACCGGAGCGAAGCAACCATCGGTCTGTTGAACGGTAATCGGGTGGAAACTCTGACCAACGTTCAATCACTGATACCCAGCAAACACTCCAAAGGAGGTCAGTCCGCCCAGAGGTTCGAGAGGCTCATAGAGGGTGCCGCACACCAATATTTTAAAAAGGTGGGTGACAAGGCCAACAGACTCCTACTCGATGAGAACATAGAGGGTCTGATACTCGGCGGTCCTGGTGCCACCAAGGACGAATTCGCCGACGGTGATTATCTACACCACGAACTACAGAAAAAAGTGGTCGATCGGTTCAACACCGGTTACACCGACGAGTACGGTCTGCGGGAACTGGTGAAGATGGCCGAAGACACACTCTCCGACCTGGAAGTGGTGAAGGAGAAGAAGCTGGTGAATAAACTGCTGGAGGAGATTCGTAAACCGAACGGTGGCCTAGCGACCTATGGAGAGGAGCAGGTTAAGAAAGCACTGATGATAGGTGCGGTAGATACACTGTTGATTTCAGATGGGATAAACAAAAAACAGGTCGAAGCGGTCTGCGGTGAATGTGGACATGAGGACGAGTTCTCTTTGACACCACCTGCAAAGGAGCCTGAATGTCCCGAATGTGGTTCCTACATGGAAGTCGAGAACAAACGGGATATCATTGATGAGCTTTATGAGCAGGCCGAGAATACCGGTTCCTCGGTAGAACTCATATCAGACGAATCCGAGGAAGGGGAACTACTTCTGAAGGCCTTCGGTGGGATCGCGGCGATATTAAGATTCAGGATAGACGAGGGACTGGTATGAAGTACGCGTTCATGGAATTCGAAAAAGAGATAAAGAGCGAGTTGAAGAGGGTACTGGGCGACGATATAGAGATACCGCTGGAGATACCGTCTGAAGAACGGGGAGATTATGCGGTACCGTGTTTTGTATTCTCATCAAGACTAAAGAAACCGCCTCAGGAGATAGCTTCAGATATAGTAGCGAAGATAGACCTATCTCTGGGAACCGTTGAGCAGGCAGGTCCATATGTCAATTTCATCATCGATGACGAGTACGTTTTAAAAAATACAGTGGATTCGTGTATAGAAGGTAGATTTGGATGGTTCGACCCTGTAGATGAAAAGATATTGATCGAACATACCAGTGCCAACCCCAATGCACCGCTCCATGTAGGTAATGCCCGGAACCCTATCATAGGGGACACCGTGGCTAGGATATTCAAACGCCTTGGGTATGACGTCACCACGGAATATTACGTCGATGACATGGGTCGTCAGGTAGCTATCCTGACTTGGGGGTTAAAAAATCTAGATCCCTCTGATGTTGGGGATGTAGAGTTGGAGAAGCCGGATCATGAACTCTCGGTGTACTACCAAAGAGCATCGGCCATGATGGAGGAGGATGAGGGTGTACAGGAAGGCATCCAGGAGATCATCCAGCAGATGGAATCAGGGGATGAAGGAGTGGTAGGCTCCTTCCAGGAAAACTCCAGGAAGGTACTTTCCGGACATATATCATCCCTCGAACGACTTAACATCACACACGACAGCTACAAATCTGAATCATCTTTGGTGATAGATGGGAAGGTGAGGGAAGCCGTCGAAGCACTGCGACCGCTTTCTGTTTGTGGAGACGACGAAGGCGCTCTTTACATGGGATGGGATGACCACAGAGTTTATCTTACAAGAAGTGACGGTACCAGTCTCTACCCTGCCCGAGATATAGCCTATCATATGGGAAAAGCGGATCGAACCGATATAATATTGGATGTACTGGGAGAGGATCATAAGATGCATGCACTCTCCATACGGAAGGCCATGGAGGCTTTGAAAGCATCGCCGGCGCCGGATTTCATTTTCTATTCATTTGTTTCGCTGGAAGGGGAGAAGATGTCAACCAGGTCCGGAAGGTCCGTGTGGCTCGATGGATTGATGGAAAGTGCAAAAGAACGGGCTAGGGAAGAGATATTACAGAGAAGAGAAGACCTCACACCCGATGAAGTGGAAGATATAGCTGAGAAGGTGGGTATGGGAGCTGTGAGGTTCAACATCATAAAGGTGCAGCCGGAGAAACCCATCGATTTTCGATGGGACGAGGCTTTGAACTTCCAAGGCAGCAGCGCCCCCTTCGTTCAGTACTCTCATGCCCGGGCGGCAAGCATACTACGAAGATGGGGTGAAGATACAGAGCAGCTGAAGACGGTTGATCCGTCTTCCCTGGGATCAAAAGGTGAGGTCGGATTGGTGAAGACCATGGCGAAGTATCCCATGGTTATCCAAGAATCAACCACATCTCCTCATCTACTCGCCAATTATGCCGTTAAATTGGCCGCTGAGTTTCATCAGTTTTACCGGGACTATCCAGTACTAAAAGCAGAAGAAAACAAAAAAGAAAGACTCGCCATTGTACTTTCGTTCAAAAAGTTGATGGAAGATATATTGGATGCACTGGGCATAGCTGCACCAGAATATATGTGAAAAAAAGGTAAAAAAAGAAGGGGGTTTTGGGTTTTACTTCTTGAGCATTCCCTGAACTTTATCTTTGTTCAGGTATAGACCTACCGCAACACCGATTATGATGACTGGTACTAGTATGTAGCCTATCATCGTCCTCCATTGAGGTGGATCGACGTTCACAGTAAGATCCATCTCGTTATCGTATTGCCAAGCCGCCGGTTCCTCTGCATCGGTTACGTTCACCGTCAACGTATGTTCACCAGAATCATCTGCTTCCCAATCGAACTTTATCAACCGGTACTCATCCATGGGTATCGTGTTATCCGGTGCCTCTTCGTTGTCTACATAGTAGAATCCTGGGGTGATAGTTACCGGCTCGCCGTCGACACGGAACAGAACACTAACGCTGGTGGCATTGGCGGTTCCGTAGTTGGTCACGTTGGCTACTACCTGTACCGTATCACCTGCTCTGACTCTGTCTTCTGCAAGTGATACATCAACGATCTCTATGTTCGGGCTTGGTCCAGGAACGATCTCAAGGGTCCTCGTGATGTTGTCGTAATTGCCTGCTTCGTCTGTGACGTTAAGAGTTATGTCGTACGTACCTAGTTCGGTGAAGGAGTAGTTCAAGATCTCGAACTCTTCGCTGCGGTAATCGACTCTGCTGAACCACCATACAACGCTTATATCCGATTCTTCGCCGTCGAATCCTTCAGGGTCATAAGAGATGCTTGCGTCCAAAGAGAACTCCTGTCCCCGTTCTAGGCGCACTGGAGCGGTTATATTGTCACTTTCCACCTCTTCGTCGTCATATGTGGCCACGAACCGAGCGACCGGAGGTGTAACGTCCCTTACCTCTATCTCTATTGTTTCTAGGTTCCAGTTACCAACAACATCGGTAGCGTTCACGGTTACTTCGTAAACACCGTACAGTTCGAATGAATGCGTCACGTTGGTGCCTGTTACATAGTCGGTTCCGTCACTGAAGTTCCAGGTGAATTCTCTGACGCCACTTTCGTCGGTGAAGTTGTATGCTGAGAACATGATCTCTTCCCTTTCATCTATCACAGTTTCATCGACTTCGATATCTCCTTGTGGTCCTGTTCCATCTATCAACACGTTCGCATAGGATGTTACGATCAATCCACCTGCCTGTTTAACACTGACTGTGAGGTTCACTTCATCTTCAGCCGTGAATGTATGGACTATCTCACTACCGTATTTGCCGATCTCTGTACCATCGATGAGCCATGTGAAGTTTGCGTCCTCTTCCCTGCCCACCGGATCGGTGAGTTCCGCTCTGATGGTCACTTCTGTATCCTGCCTGACGGCGTAATATTTGTCATCCATTTCGTAAACGTTGACATCTTCAACCAGTATAACAGAAGCTTCTCCCTGTTCTGACATATGGACATCAAGTGTCAGATATGAGCGTCCGACGCCTTCGGGTGTGTCGATAGACATCTGTGTGTGACCTTCGATTGTTACATCATCAGGGATCTCTTGCTGTGCCGTTGGAACCCTTTCGAACCCTTCAGGGATGTTTAGCTGGTATGAATAGTCACGGTAATTACCTACAACGACATCATTCTTCAATCCCATGTTGATCAAAAGTGATCCATCCTCGGGGAATTCCATGTCTTCTGCGGCGTACTCCTTCTCACTTGTTATGGTCATGGTGTCCACGTCTAGATCGGTAACCTCACCGACAAGAGCATCGAGATCATCAGAATCGAAGGAATAATTTTCTTCCAATTCATAAACCGAGTCTTCCAACCAAAGCATCCTCTGGGTCGTCAGATGGTTTGCTTCTCTGTACTCCAACCAATCTCTGAATTCTTCAACATCTGATTCAGTAACGACTCCGTCTCCGTTTCCGAACACCATGTCTATCTGCATACGTAGGTTACCCAGATACCAGTGATCCAATCCCATCATTCGACTGTTGATCTCCAGTGTCCTTTCACGGGTCACCGTGAGGGAGTTCCAATCCTCGAAGGTTATGTCTGTTGTTATCTTCTCGGTTTCGGACCTATCTACGAACCTTCTACCCAGGGGAACATTGCTGTATTCATCGACTATTTCGATATTTTCGTTTATATATGGTTTGTAACCATCCGCTGAAACTATCAATGTATATTCTCCGGTAGATGCACCGATAGTGAACCATGGGTTACCTTCGGGCATAGTGGCCCGTAGCATATCGGATGTATGTTGATCGATAAGCGTGACTTCGATCTGAGAAGTGATACCATATCCATCTGTGGACCACAAGTGTCCACTGACATGCGGGGTATCCTTCAATACCAAATCTATGGTCGTAGTTTGGTTGATCACAAGATCATGGACCATATATGGTGCATGATCTTCTGCCTCGACTCTGAGGTCGAACGTTCCGTTGTAAGCCTTGAACTCGAATTCACCGGAAGTTACGTTATCGATCCCGGTCTGGAAATGATAATCACCATCAAACAGATGGATCTGTGCATCTTCCACGACCTCTCCTAGTTCATCCAACACAGTACCGTTAACTGTGTGCTCTCTTACCCTAGAAACGACCGTGAGCTCCTCATAAACCGATGCATCTCTCGTTACTTCTAGAACACCGGATCCAGTTCCATGATATGCTCTATCATGGGTCTGAGAAGGTACGGATATTTGATAATGACCTACATCAAGGTCTGAGAACTGGAAGTATCCACCTTTGTGAGTTTGTGATTCTATGGTTATTTCCTCGTTGAGATCCTCAAGTTTGATATTGAATCCTTCTGGAATTAGGCTTCCATCTTCAGCCTGTACGATACCCTCGACTGTTCCTACGTGGCGTTCTTCTGCTCGCGCATTCCATTGCAGTACCATCGCACCTGACAGCACTAGTAAAAGCACCATCAGGCCGGTAGCCAATTTGCCTGCTGTTTTTGGTTTCATATGTGGTTCCTCCTTGGAACATTATACTGTATAATACTATGGATTTACCCACGGCATTAGGGGTGCTAATATAAATATTTTTGCAGTGGACTCCCTGTCCATCTGGGGCAAACTATAATAATCTTGGTCATGATTATGTATAGGTAATAATATGAAGCACGAACGAAAAAGCAAGAGGAGAAAGAAAACGTGCGACGTTAAGGGATGCGATGGGAAAAAGAAGCAGTCTGTACCTGCTGGAAAGGCATCCAGTAAAGCAGGTTTGGACATCGATGCAGACGGGCCCAACGCGTATCTGTGTAAAAAGCACTGGAAGGAATACAAAAAGAGTACAAAGGAGGAGCGGGAAGCCAGACAGCTCTCATGGAAGTGACCCAAAAACCTTTTTATAATAAATATCACTAAAGATACATGGACCGTAGAAAGGTGCTGGTGGAGACGCTTCCAGTCTTGTTTCTTTGTGTTCTAGGCGGAAGCTTGGCAGGTTACTTTCTCGGTAGTATGACTGAGATATTCGAACTCATACCGGGTTTGATCATCATCGTTCCCGCCATTATAGACATGAGGGGGAATATATGTTCAGCCCTCGGTTCACGTCTAGGTTCCGCTATGCACCTTGGCCTTCTCGAGGAGGGTCTGACGTCTGACATCACGCTTGAAAACTTTAAAGGCACGATGTCGTTGAGTTTCTTTGTTTCGTTACTATTTCCTATCTTCCTGTTGATCACAAGCTTTTTCTTACCATTTTCAGTCACCTGGCGGGTTCTTGGTGTCATTGCATTGATATCCGTTTCGACCGGTGTTACCTCAGCTGTAGTACTGTTGTTGGTGACTTTCCTGATCATATTGCTCTCGATAAAGTTCAATATAGATCCCGACAACGTGAGTGGTCCCGTACTCACGACAGTTGGTGATATAGCAACCTTGATCATAATGTTCGGTTTCGCAACATTCTTTGGAGGTTTATTCCTATGAAATACCATTGGAAGAACATATTCAAAGAAAGCGCAGGGATCTTAGCATTGATGGCTTTTATCGGGATCGCAGGAGGGCATGTGTTAGAATCCATAGAAGAACAACTGATATTGTTTCCCATCCTGCTTTTTTTGGTACCCATCTTGAACGGTGTCGGAGGAAATCTTGGTGCGGTGTTAGGCGCTCGATTATCCTCCGGATTACATACCGGTTACATCGAGGCGGATTATTTAGATGAAGAGGTGAAGGAAAACCTGTTGATGACCCTGTTGATGGGTGGGATGGTTTTTGGAGGTCTAGCAATCGGAGTTTCCCTCTCCTCCTTTGCTATACCCTTGGGTTTAACATTCATTCAGCTGATATTGATAGTCCTCGGGGCCGGTGTGATAACCACCGTATCCATCACATTTATTACTGTCTTTACTACTTTATATTCATATAATAAGAACATGGACCCGGACAACGTAGTGATACCCATCGTGACCACCGCCTGCGACTTCATAGGCATCGTCGCATTGGTGTTCATGATCTGGTTGGTGATAATTTGAGAAGAGCAAGATTGGAAAAGGAGCTTAAGGAAGAGCATGGGGAGATCCCATACGAACAGACTTCGGTGAGGGAACTCCTCACTTTGATGAAGGATACCACGGAACTGATAACCGATTTAGCCTACGCAGCGGCGGCGTTCGAAAACGACGAGTTGGCTGAAGAAGTCAGGCATCTCGAATCCGAGATGGACAAGATGATGTACCAGATCCGATTGAAGTGTATGCTCGGTGCCAGGAACATGGAGGCAGCAGAACAGATGACCGGTATCCTTCAGGTAGCTTCGGCCACCGAAAAGATATCTGATGCGGCCGAGGACATGGTCAAATTGCTGGATATGGATCTAGAGCTGAGAGCCATACTCCCTCACATCTTATCCGAAGCCGATGAGAAGATACATACCATCGCTATCTACCCCGGATCCGACATGGTTGGAAAAACCATAGGCCAGTTGATGATGGAGTCTTACACCGGAGTCAGACTGATAGCCGTGAGAAGGCAGAACCGATGGATATTCGGACCTGATGCCAACACAAAACTTTTCCCCAACGACCTGATGATCGTACGAGGTGTGGAATCCGGTTATAGGGAGGTACGTGAGGTGGCCCATGCCGAGATACCCTGGTCGGAGGTGGTACATTGAACGAAGACGACAGAAGACTGCTGGAGATGAAAAACACCTCCGAACTCATGCTTGACCTGGCTTACTCATCCTTGATATACCAAAACAAAGTGATTGCTAAAGAGGTCATCGAACTGGAAGATCGTGTGGATAGGCTGCACGAAGCGATAATACGTTCCGCCCTGGGCAAGAGTAAAGAACCAAAAAATTTCGATCGCAGCTTGATCATGATAAAGATCTCCGATTCCATAGAGCGCATAGCTGATGCCGCTTTGGATATCGCAGATGTCGTACTCCGGGATATCGAACTCCATCCTGTGGTGAAGAAAAGTCTAGAGGATTCAGACGTGGTCATCCAGAAGCATGTCGTCGAGAACGGTTCCCTTCTTCATGGAAAAACACTCGGAGAAATAAAACTGGCTACCGAAACCGGAGTATGGGTGATCGCTATCAGAAGAGGATACGATTGGATCTACGGCCCCGACGAAGGTACAACGATAAGCGGCGGAGATATACTCTATGCAAGGGGGCCTGCAGACAGTGAAAAGATAATAGCGCCTTGGATAAAGGGAAAATAACCAACACTTATAAATAGCATTTGATACATCATCAAAAGGCAGTCGGATGAGTAAATCTCTGCAAGTTATGCTAGAACATCGTCAGTAAATGTATACAAACAAGTGATTTATATGGCCGAAACAGGCAAATCCACTCCGGATAAAAAAGGTAATGCTCTTACAAATATTACAAATATGATCAAATCTCCTTTGAGATTTTCAAAAAAACCTCGACGGGTGATGCTCTCCAAGAGTGACATAGAGAACAGAGATAGGGTACGGGCAGGGGAAGGTGGATGGATCTCTGAATATACCCAGCTTCCAGAGATAGATAGCGAATCGATAAGGGTGGAAGACATATATGAGATACGCCCTCCGTTCAGTTATGCGAGGGTGATCTATAACGACGAATCAAAGGAGTACATATATCAGGCCATAGAACCCACCTTGACATCTAAAGAGGAAGAGTGGCTAGAACTCATAAAAGACACACTCGATCGTACCCTTTCTTATGATTGGGAACACATGGCACGTAAAGACAAGGAGGAGTACATCGAAGAGTGTGTGGAGAGTTACATCAGAAGCCGGGGCCTTAACATAGAGAAAAAATCAAGGAAGCGGCTGATATATTATATTTTGAGAGATTACGTAAGATACGGTCATGTCGATGTGATCATGAGCGACGATATGGTGGAAGATATCTCTTGCGATGGTGTCGACATACCTTTGTTCATATATCATGCTAAATACGAGTCCATAAAGACCGACGTTAGATTCGAAGACGAAAAAATACTCAATTCGTTCATAATCCAACTTGGCCAAAGATGTGGAAAACAGGTATCCGTATCCAACCCCATATTGGACGGCACTACCCGGGAGGGTCACCGTGTTCAGGCAACGTATGCGACCGAGGTGTCTACACGAGGTTCGTCCATCACCATCAGACGTTTCAAAAAAGAACCGTTCACCCCGGTGAAGCTGATACAGTATAACACCGCTTCACCCGAGATGATCGCATATATGTGGCTCATGGTGGAAAACGGTATGTCCATGATAATCGCCGGAGGCACAGCTTGTGGTAAAACCGCAACTTTGAATGCCGCTACACTATTCATACCTCCAGGTCAAAAGATAGTTTCGCTGGAAGATACCAGAGAGATCAATCTTCCCCACGAAAACTGGATACCCAGCACTACCCGGACCGGTAGCGGAGAGAAGAAGAGTTCAACGGGTAAAGCAGCGGGAGAAGTGACCATGTACGATCTTGTAAGGAACGCTCTGAGGCAGAGGCCCGATTACATAATCGTTGGTGAGGTCCGAGGCAAGGAGGCCAATACCATGTTCCAGGCTATGGCTACAGGCCATACGACGTACAGCACCATGCACGCCGATTCCGTGGAATCCATGGTGCACAGATTGGAGAACCCTCCCATCAACTGTCCTCGAGTTCTGCTCACGGCTCTGTCATTCGTGATAATACAAACCTTTGCCCGGGTGGACGATGAAGAGGTACGACGTATCCAGGAGATAACAGAACTCGTCGGTTTTGAGCCTGAAAGCGACGAACTCGTGACTAACACCGTATTCGATTGGGATCGAAAATCCGATAGCTTCATTTACAAAGGACACAGTTATAATCAAGATATCATAAACGAAATGAAAAATATGACTCAGGAGGAAATGAACAACGAATTCAACAACCGTGTTGAGATCGTGGAGTATCTACTGGAACAGGGGGACATCGATTATAAGGAGATCTCAAAGATAGTCACATCGTATTACAAAGAACCGGAAGAGACGTTGGCAAGGATAAGGGGTGAGATCTAGATGGTGGAGATACAAGATAGCTTCGAAAAATTGCGTTTTAAAAAGGACAAATTCTTATCCACAAAACGTGCGAAACCCAGCGATAGACTTGAGACCTATGGTCCACATATCGTTCGATTACCGAAATCCGCTGTACCAGAATATCTGAATTTATCACCTTACAAGCAACTGTGTTGGCGGTTAATGGGACCAATAGTCAAACAGAAGGGTATTAGGGATGAGAATCTGGAAAAAGACCTGCTGGCAGCGCACATGAAGATCAGATCTGAGGAATATCTTGCCTACGTGTGGATGAGTACCTTGATAGCGGCTGTCTTCGGTGTCGTCGCCGCCATATTCATTGGGCCTGTACTCGATGCCATGTTAGGGATGGGTTGGTTGCTGTATGGATCAGGTATGCTAGTGGCAGTTGTAACACCTATCGCCACTTATTTCGGTTTGAAAGCAGCACCAGGTATGACTGCTAGTTCTAGGGGTAAGAAGATCGATAAGAAATTACCTGATGCGATGAGTTTCATCGCTGCCATGTCTTCAGCCGACGTGAACGTGGATCTGATATTCAAAGAGTTATCAAAACAACCTCTGTATGGTGAGGTTAGGGAGGAGGCGGAATGGATCACCCGGGATACCGAGCTGCTGGGTATAGATATACTGAACGCTCTGCAGAGGGCTGCAGACAGGACTCCTTCAGAGGCATTCAGAGATTTTATACAAGGTGTGATCACAACCTCCAGTTCAGGTGGTAAGTTAAAACCTTACTTCACATCAAAATTGAAAGAATACCAAGACAGTCGTAAATTGGTGGTACAGCAGAAGATGGAGACCCTCGGCA
Organism: Thermoplasmata archaeon; assembly: GCA_003553085.1. GTDB lineage: Archaea > Thermoplasmatota > Thermoplasmata > Halarchaeoplasmatales > Halarchaeoplasmataceae > Halarchaeoplasma. Next base: position 30,868 of record PUPH01000066.1, on the reverse strand, counting down.
TGATGGCGGAGTCATTCGTCACTGTCGTAGTTGCTTTTCCCCTCTTCTTAGTAGTTATCATGGCCATAATGGCCATAATGGCGGGCATGGGTGCCGGCGACCCCATACCCCTTTTATATGGCGTAGTTGGTATCATGATACCGGGCGCCCAGGTTGGATTCATATTTATAATTTGGTTGATAAACCAGGATTAGTGATAAAATGCCGCAGGAACAAGAAAGTCAATTTGAAAAGATGCTGAAGGTCGGCAAAACAAAAGAAGTACTGATAGTTTCTTCAGTCATAGCTGCAGTGGCGGCGTTCATAATGGTGCTGAACATACTGGATGCAGCTCCCATTCCGTTAGATCCCATAGATTGGGCTATGATAGCAGCGTTGGGTTTCTTCGGCCCAGCAGGCTTTTACATAAATTATAAACAGAGTGAGATCGAGAAGATCGAAAGACGCCTCCCCGATTTCCTCCGTGACGTGGCCGAAGCCGGTAGGTTCGGTATGACACTTGCAGACGCAATCGTTGTATCAGCTTCTGGAAGGTACGGTCGTTTGACCCCTGAGATAAAGAAGATGGCCGCTCAGATATACTGGGGAGTCCCGGCATCTGAAGCTCTTACCCTCTTTGCAGGCCGTGTGGATACACCGCTTGTCAACAGGGTCGTTGCGATAATAATAAAGGCAAATGATGCCGGCGGTAACGTTGCTGACGTACTGAGCATGGTGTCCCAAGATACTAAACAGATACATCTTTCTGAGGACGAACAAAAGATCGCAATGACATCTTATCTTGCGGTCATCTATATATCGTTCGCTGTCTTCATCGTGGTTATAATCATCTTGAGCACACAGTTCCTCGCACAGATGGAAGAAGCGGGAGAAGCCATGGATCCGGGCGATGTAGATGTCGATACCGGCGGAGCGGATGCTGCTCAGATAGACGTAGAAGCCATACCTGTTATCGAATTCATATTCGTACTCGCAGTGTTCGCCCACGGGGTCGGAGACGGTATAGTAGCGGGGGTACTGCAAAATGGAAAGATAGCTAGCGGTATGCAGCACAGCTTCATCCTGACATTGATGGGGTTTGTTGCGCTGCGGATACTGTTCGGAGGATTAGAATTGATGGGGTGAAAAAACATGGCAGCGATAGGAGATAAAATCAAGGATAAGTTTAAGGACATAACGGTGAACGGCAAGCCCAAGAAGATCTACATGCCATCTCAGAAAGACGGATCCAAATCCAACGAGATCACACCCATACCCAAGATCAGAGAGGAGAGTGTCAAGGAGATAGAGACTACCAGTGTAGAGGAACCCTATTCTTATGTAAGGATACTGTACGACAACAAGACCAACGAATACATTTACGAGGTCATCGAACCCGAGTTGGATGAGGATGAGGAAGCACTGCTCGAAACGGTAAAGGATAGGCTCATCGATGATCTTGAACTCGTTGAGATCGAAGAGAAAGAGGAAAGACAGAAATATCTGGCCGATAAGGTGCGGGAGATCTTTAAAGACTTAGATATAAGACTGCGACCTGTATCTGAAAAACGGATTCACTATTACATCAAAAGGGATTTCCTCGGTTTTGGACCTATACACGTGATCATGAACGACGTGAATCCGGAGGATATCTCGTGCGATGGTGTGGGGATACCGATATTCGTTTTCCACAGAAAGTACGGTTCCATGAAATCTAATGTGGTGTTTGAGGATGAAGCCGAACTCGACAACTTCGTTATATGGATAGCCCAACGTAGTGGTAAACACATCTCTGTGGCAGACCCAATGCTCGATGCAACCATGCCCGACGGATCCAGGCTTCAAGAAACCCTGGGAACTCACGTTACACAAAAGGGTTCATCGTTCACCATAAGGCGTTTTGAGGAAGAGCCTTATACACCCATAAATCTGATCCATTTCAAGACGTTCAACCCAGAGATGATGGCCTATGCGTGGATCGCCATAGAGACCGGTCAGTCCATGCTGATATGTGGAGGTACTGCTTCTGGTAAGACCACAACACTGAACGCTCTACTGCTGTTCATACCACCACAGATGAAGATCGTGAGTATAGAGGATACACGAGAGTTGAATCTACCCCACGATAATTGGGTACCACTACTGACCCGGAGCGGTTTCGGAGAGACTGATGAATCCGGTAAAAAGGCCGGGGAGATAGACATGTTCGAACTGCTTCAGGCTGCACTCCGTCAGCGTCCACAGTATCTCATGGTGGGGGAGGTAAGAGGTGCCGAAGCCTACGTTGTTTTCCAGGCCATGGCCACGGGTAAGAGTGCTTACACAACCTTCCACGCCGATGACGTTCAGACCATGGTGAATAGGATGGAAAACGATCCTATCAACCTACCAAGAGCTCTCGTTGGTGCCTTGGACATCGTACTGCTGCAAGGTAAGGTTAAGGTCGGTACAAAGATGGTCAGAAGGATAAAGGCCATCACAGAAGTTGTGGGCGTAGATCCCGATACCAATGAGTTGATAACGAACAAAGCTTACACATGGAATCCTGCCGATGATTCGTTCAATTACAGCGGTCACAGCTACGTTTACAGCAGGGTGGCTCAACAGAAGAGCTGGACTTCACGTGAGATGGAGAAAGAAGTGAAAAGACGCAAGATGGTGCTCGAGTACATGGACAATAAAGGTATCACCAACTATCGCGACTTCGCACATATAACTTCTTCTTATTACAGGGACAAAGCCTCTGTTATGGAGATGGTACGTGAGTACCTAGAGGAGGAGGGTAGAAGATGAAACGATTATCTAAAAGAGCTTTGAGGGATTCCGACGAGGGTGTCGCCACCACCGTGGGGACCATAATGGCCTTACTGGTATTCCTTAGTTTACTATCTCTGATCACTCAGCAGTACGTACCCGTATGGATGGAAGATAACGAGGCATATCACATGGAAGAAGTGATGACTCAGTTCTCTTCAATGAAGGGTAATATAGACACATTGATCATGAACAATAGGATGGATTACCCGATGTTCTCCACAGCTCGTCTCGGTGCTGAAGGCGTACCGATGTTCGCCAGTGCAACACAGGGGGCGATGAGGGTCACCCCAAGATGGGGCGAGATGACTCTAGAATTGACCGAGGATGGGCAGCCGAGGACCTTCCAGGGTCAGGGTAACATATCTTTGAATGTACAGAACAGGTACTTTGAGGAGCAGACAGTTGTTTATGAGCACGGTGCGATAATTCTGGAGCAACCGCAAGGAGCCGTTGTCCGTGCACCACCCCACATAAGGATCGAGGAGGACGGAGGAGAGTATTCTGTCTCATTGACCATGATCGATATCAGCAACTCTCAGAGGATATCTGCAGGAGGTAGTGGTGTTGTGGGTATCACTACGGAACTCTTCAGTACCACGGAAAGAGACTTTACCAACCCAGAAAACGTCACCATCAGTTTAGAGACCGCCTATCCTGCTGCATGGCAGAGATGGTTCGAAGAGAATACTGATGTTGGGGATTTAGAAATAGATGGTAATCAACTCAACATCGAATTAAATAGTGTATCTAATTTATCGGTGACCCGGGCAAGGTTCGATATCAAGCTATCCGTATGATCGATCATCATATAGAATCTTGAGCAAGTATCCGTTTAGGTATATCTAAGCTATGTACACAGTCACATGTATTCTATACTGAACACATATCTTTTAACCGGTAGGATCTATACTGTTCTGTGGTAGAGAACCCCGCAGTCCTACTGTGGTGGTGAATACCGATAGTGAGTTAGATATCCTCACCACCGTATGTATATCTGTTAGTCGAGATGACCTCTCGGCGACTTGATTCAAATTAGCGGTAGGTGTCCGCTTTAACAAAAGTAAGCATGAACCATTTGCCGACGTAAAACGAGATGACTCAGAATCCTCATGGATATGAGTAATGGTAGCTTGGCACTGCCTTCTCCCGTCGGTCGTAAACCTTAGGTGACCAAAGGGACAGGATGTTTTCATCCTGTCGGTAGGGAAGCCCACGGCTCTGCGATGTGGTAGGATCTATTCTTTTTGGGTCCTGTACTTCCCATAATCTTGAATAACATAGCTCAAACATAGTTTATTGACTCAATTTTTCCTTGTTCGATATCTTATTTTATGATAACACTTCAGCTTACTCATATTGACAGGTGTTTTTCATCATCAAAAAACCGTTCATCATTACCTTGATAATACTCATCTATCAAGTACCTACATGGTTCTTATCGATTGTATTTAAAAGTAAACACCACTTGAGGCATCTCAAGAATTGTATAACCTCAGATCGATGGTAGAAAAATGTAAAAAAAGGGAAGGGGTTTCAAGTTAGAGTTTTTCACTCTTCTTCATCCGGCTTTTTCACGACCTTCTTTTTCACCCTTTTAGCCACTCTCTTCGGTCGTTTCTTCACCTTCTTAACGACCTTCCTCTCAGGCTCTTCGTCCTCTTCCATCTCTTCTTCAGGTTCCTCTTCATCACCTAACTTCTCGATGTCGTCCAGGCCTAAGAGTGGCATCTCTTCTTCCTCCTCTTCTTCCTCCTCGGTCTTCTGTGTGAATTGTATCAACGTTGTACCACACTTCTGACAGAGGGCGTCGTCAACACTGTTCAGTGCATCGCACTGCGGACACTCGACGCCTCCTTTCTTACGCCTGGCCTCTTCCTGCTCTAGCCAGTCGTCGAAGGTCAGGTAACTCGGCTGCTCTGACCACCATTCCATGAACTCCTCCTCGGTGAACTTGTCACCTAGTTCTTCTCTAGCCCATCTCTTGTTCTTCTCCACATAAGCCTCGTACTGCCGTTTCATGGATTCAGAGTAATCTTCGACGTCTTTACCGGTAGTGATGAACTCTACTCCACAATGTGGACATTCAGCAGCATCTCCCGAGATCCATTCGCCGCATTCACTGCATTTCACAGTACCCATCTCGAATTCAGTGTTACACTTCGGACAGCTGGTGGATTCTGCAGGTATGGTCGAACCACACTCACCGCACTCGACCCACTCACCTTCTCCTTTGTACTTGAGGTAGAGGATCATGCCCACCAAACCACCGGCGACTACAACCACTATGATCAATGCGAACATCCAGAGTGGTATGCCTTCGGCCGGATCGATGACTGAAAATTGCTGGGTATCTAGTTCTTCTCCTCGGGGATGGTCAGGAGTCAATCTGACGTAGAAATCACCGCCTCTATCAGGAGTGACCAGATCGATAACGAATGAGCCGCCGTCACCTGTAACCGCAGTCCCTTCATCTACAGTGGTTCCGTCCTCGTCGATGAGTTGAGCTCTAACCGTCATACCGCTGATAGGTTTTTCGTCGACGGATCTGACCAGATCTCCCAGTACGGTAAAAGGTTCTCCCATATCCATGTCATCAAGTGGTATCGATATGCCTATGAACATAGGTGTCATCTCTTCGATTATGATGTTCCTGGACACAGTTAGGTTTCCATCGGATGCATATAGCACGACCTCGATGGTCACTTCACCTGTTACGGTAGCCGTCCACGGTTCTGTGATATTCAATACTTCATCGACCGGCATATCCGTTATGTTCTGTCCGATAGTTTCTCCGTTGTAGAAGAACTCTATTGTGGCATTTCTCATTATAGTGCCGCCGTTGTTCACAACATGAACGCTGATATCCAGGTCATCTCTTTCGAGGACCGTGTTGTTTTCGATGGGACTGCCATCCACAGTGATGATCACATCGTCTGAATAGAACTCAGGCATGGGAACGGCTCTGACCGTTACCTGGGTGAATGCTTCGTTGTTATCCAACTGTGGATCTGGCAATGGTGAAACATCGGGGTTCACCCAAACACGGATCTGTCTAACTTCTTCTCTGAGACCTGTATCGCTCAAAGAAGCGGTCCAGTATATCTCAGCGGTCTCAGATTCCATACTCTGGATGCCGTCGATAGTGTATATGTCTATAAGTTCTTCATCTTCTGGTCCTATCAGATAGAATTCTACGTTTACATCCTCTGCATCGGCCATACCAAGATTGTGTACCTCTACAGTTATCCGGACCTGTTCTCCAGAGGCCACGTCGTCCACATCGGTATGAACATCACCATCTGTGATAGCTAGATCAGGGATCATAAGGTCTTCAAATCTGAGGGTTCTCTCTATCAGGTATTGTCCGTCGGTGTATCCAGGGAATGGTTCTGTGATGGGACCGAAAGAATAAATCATCTCACCCCAGACGTACTCAGCCTCGATCTCATAATTGCCGACGTAGTCATCTGCCCCCGGTGTCAGTATATTGGTCAATGCGGGTAGATATACGCTTCCTTGATCATCCGTTATACCTGAAGCACTATAGTCAATGTTCAAACTGTTTATCTCTACACGGGTTCCTCCCAGAGGGATATTACCTTGACTGACCGTATGTGCTCTCAACCATATCAATATATCGATCTCGGAATCTCCGGTCATGGTGATAGAATCCGTTTGTACAGCGGTCAATGCACCTGTTGTATCATGGAAATCGTCGAGGTTGCTCTCGAATGTAGTATTTACACCGTATATCTCACTGGGGCTGATGAATGTATCTGTGGATGTGAATTGACTCTCATGAGTTCTAAATGTTCCTGAAGATATCTCTACAGGTCCCCTTATACTCGAATCTTCGATATTGACCAAGCAGTCGTCCACGGCCTCTAATTTGACCATATCATAGAGTATCCCATCGTCGATGACCTCGAGTGTGGCTGAATCAGATACGATTATAGATATATCGTAGTCCGAAAAGATCATGGTGTTCTCGATGACCAATCTACCCTGGTCTCTCACGATTATGCTATACTGGTTGTCCCTGCTCTGTGTCATCTCGAAAGATGCTCTATCTCCTTCACCTCTTATGGTCAGCTCTCCGCCGTCCATAACGACAACGTACCCTGAAGATCGATAAGAACCTCGGGTTTCAACATCATTACCATCCACGATCAGATCATGTCTGAGTCCATCACTGAAGATGGGTTTGATAACGCTCGCCTCATTGAAGCGTCGATCGACTTCGTATATCTCTTCGTCGGGATCCACAACCACCCTTATCTCGTGATTTCCTCTACGGGTCGGAGTCCAAGATACAGATGCTGTAGCACTTTCTCCTTCCGCTTCAACGGTTATCACATCCTCTCCGATGACTTCCTCACCTTCGAAAAATCGTACGGTGATCGTGACATCTTCTCCACCATGGTTATAAACTTCGGCAAAGATGGTGAGTTGTTCATCCACCTCAGCTAATTCTGTATCGAATGTGATGTCCTCAGGCATGATGGATAACTCTGCTGGATTCATTATCTCTACGTCAACATCAGCATAATTGTTATCACGATTCACCTCTAATTCTTCATCGTAGTCCTCGTTGACAACTGCGGTGATCGTCCTTACCTCACTGAGTTCGGATTCAACCATATTAGCGGTCCAATCCATGGACAGTTCTTCAGTGCTTTCTCCACCCTGCAGGGATGGTACCGTTACAGATCCGATGAACTCTTCATGGTCTGTACCATGATCAACATAGAACCGAACATCGGTCTGCGAAGAGGTCCACTCTCCAACGTTACTAACCATCGTATATATGGTCAATTCTTCTCCATCATATACCTCATCAGAGCTGATATTCAGATAGTCTATTTCAAAGTCAGGTTCTGTGTATATACTGATATCATTGGTGAATTTGTTCATGTCCGTATGTACTCTATCGACGAGTCCGTCTGGATCCGCCACTACGGTGATGTCATAGTTACCGGGTCCAGGGTACTCCCAGTGGATAGGCTCGGTCATAACACGTGTTCCGTTACCTGGGATATCGATCACGCTGGTTCCTATAAGGTCACCATATTCATCCCCTAGGTAAAACGCCACTTCTACGTCATGAACGTCGGTGCCTCCATAGTTGACTATTTCAGAATATATCTCCACATGGGTTCCGTTGACGACCTCGTCAGAAGGCAGGAAGAATACGCCCTCTGCGTACAGGTTGGCCTTTTCCCCTACCCACAACGTGTTAGAGGCAACATTGTTCGTATCATCGAGCTCGATGATATCTTCGTAAGGATCTACGTACACGAATATCTCATACAATCCCGGAAGCTCCGGGGTCCATGTTATGTTCGTCTGTACAGAATCGCCTTCGTCTATGTAGTCTATGGTTGATTCGCCGATCTTGATCACATCAGGAGGTAGCAGTTCGGCCGGGGCCGCTCCTTCATCTTCTATATAGTAATGTATGAGTACATCCTCGGCCTCTAAGGTACCTATATTATGTACTGTAACTTCTATGGTGACTTCGGTTTCATTGGTCACATAGGTGACAGGATTTCCATCTACCTGGAAGTGGATGTCTTCTTCGGATATCGTTAGATCCGGATGTGGGATCTCCATATCGAATCCCAGGTCAAAGAACATGTGATTCGCCTCTTCATCAAAGTTAGGGAATGCTGAGAAGCTTATGGAACGGGCTGTTTCATTGAGATCTACACCCCTTTCAGGATCTTCATAGATCGCTTGAAGTGTGTATTCTCCCGTATATTCACTGTTTGGCCAATCCTCAGGATGTGTTATGTTATCACTCCTTAGGAACATGGTCGTTTGACCTCTATGGTCGGTTACATAATGTCCATTGGTTGAATCGTATATCACTCCGAAGTTTCTTTCTAGGTAATCCAAGGCTTCCGGATTCTCGTCAGGGTTATTGTAAGTCAATGCTCCCTTGGAGAAGGTTATGTTGGTCCCGGATATCGGCGTACCTGTCAGGTCCTTCGGTGTGACGGTAGCCCATCGATATATCTCCACTCCTGAATCTCCATCCGTAACGAAGATAGGATCTCCGTCCGGTTGAGGTTCAAGGTCGGTGGGCTGGAATCCATAGCCTCTGAAAGTCGATCCTTCAAGGAGCCTTATGACCCTGTGATCCTGGTCGGCATTCGCCATCCAGTTGGTGTTGTCTGTTGCCTGAGTGAAACCAGGTCTCGGATCGACATCCGAGGGGTTGAAATCAACATCGATAACACTGTTTATCGCCACCATCTCTGAATTCCAAATATGTATATCGTTATCGAATGCAGAAAACATCCTGAATGATCGTATGAATATGTCTGTTTGATTATCATCTGGATCATCGTGGTTGAACAAATTGACCGTCAAATTCTTGATGAACCTATCTCCATCGTTCCCGAAGGTGCTGATACTGGTTTCAAAAATCTCCGCACCGTCAGTTCCGAAAGAATCTCTACGTTCCAAGTTGAATGCTTCTTTAGTTTCTTCCGGAGTCTCATATTCTACAGGGTCGTTTGCAGTATAATTTTCTCCAGTTCGATAATCCATCTCTATGTAAAGAGCGCTTATCCTGTTGAATGGATTAAAGTAAGGGTATCTATCCGGACCGGGGAATCTCGGATTCATATATTCCCATACATCCACCTCTATATTGCCACCTGCTTCTATCACTATATGTCCATCTTCATTGATGTGATAATCACCATCGATGGAATCTGGTTCCCATTCCATGTGGCCTATGAGGTTGTTTCTGTACTGGTTATTGATCTCCGAGTCTTCCAAGTGTATGTATGATCCATCACTGGCGATCAATCTTGGACAGTCGTTGTTGTCCTCGATACCTATGCTTCTTTCGGACTCTCCCCATGTATAATCGAACTCTGGTACGTGCTCAAGGGGTTCGAAGCGAGAGTTTACCATGTTTAGTTCCGAGTTCTCTAAATATACCCAACCAGGGAATTGGAAAGAAGAATTATCGTACATATTGATCGATGAACCAGCGAACGCAGAAACATTTGTTTTCAAGAAAGGTCTCAACAGTCCTTCTCCTCTCATAGTTGTTGTTATGGTCGCATTGTTGAGTGTCAGCTCGGCATTATCCATCAGCGTTATCCTCCATGGATGGAATCCGTCTATCAAAAGACTCAGTGTCGCATCGTTGATCGTCAAAGATGCTGAATCGTTGATCTGGATGTTCGCGTCCAGAGGGAACTCATCACGATCGGGAGACCCCTCTAGTGTTTCATGCCCGTCGATGTACCACGTGTTACCGATTATCGTTGGAGAGAACAACTCGTCTGATCGAGATGAACTATCCTCGTTGGTCTCCCCACCTATCACCGAATACGCGGGAGTCAGGGTCCCTATCAAAATCAAAATCACTATCGCCAGCCCGAAAACCTTGTTTATAGATATGTTTCTGCTCGACATTTTTCCTCACCAGGTAATGTTCATGAGTTTCTACTAGAATTAGCCCTTAATCATCAAGACAGTATAAAGTATTTTGCCCTTTATAAGCAATATTTACTCTATATGAATATTCTAGAACGGTCCGTATCATTTTGATATGGATCCCCGGAATTTAAAAAATAATTAATACATGATGTTCCATGGTAGTTATGATTGGGATGCGCGAGGCCATTCTGAAAGAGTTAGCGGAAAAAAATACATTGCTCACACCGGGGGCGTGGAAGTACTTGGATTCAATGGATAAACCTCTGCACGTAGTAAGAGATATGATCAACAGTTCTAAAGAGCTACCTTTCCCCGTGGGGCGTGATTGTCTTGTATCGTTCGTTGAAACAGCTGAAGAACCGTCAGACACCCCGATCAAGGTACCTACCAAATCATGTGTAGAAAGTTTGGATGTGGACATAGTTTGTGATATAACCGGAAATTCATTGTGTACAGGCGAATTATCGGATTTCACAGGTCATTTTTTGAACCGATTTGAGAAATTGCGGAATATACTAAGCCGACGCCGTGAGGCGAAAGGCGTTATGAACATCCGCAGTGTAAAGAAACGAAAAGGCGATGCCAGGATAATCGCCATGGTGTCCGATGTTAGCACCACCTCAAACGGGAACAAGTTTTTAACACTCGAAGACCCGACCGGCATGATACGGGGTTTCGTATCTTCGGAAAGCGAGGCTTTCGAACAGGAGATAATCGAAGACGAAGTGATAATCGCCATCGGAAGGATATGGGAGAAAAAGAACGGCTACGATACTACACTATCTATAGATAATATAGTTCGGCCTAGTGTACCAAAAAACGGTAGAAGGATGATCTCAGATTTCGACGGTAAAGTTGCCTTCATCAGCGATATCCATGTCGGCAGCACCACCTTCTTGAAGGATAAATGGGAGAATTTCCTAAACTGGATGGAGTCGGGTACCGACGGATCTGAGGATATAAGATACCTTGTTATAGCAGGTGATCTGATCGACGGTATCGGTATATATCCGAACCAGGAAGATGAATTAGAGATAAAAGACGTATATGAACAGTATAGGGTACTCGGTGAGATGATGAAGAGGATACCATCTCACATAAAGGTGATCGCCATCCCCGGCAACCACGATATAGTACGGAACATGGAGCCACAACCCGCTCTTACCGAGGATGTACAGAAGCTGTTCCCCAAAAACGTAACTTTTTGCGGAAACCCATCGATGATACGTATAGGTGAGTTGAAGATACTCGCTTATCACGGTGGGAGCATCAATGATCTTTCAGATCTGCTTACAGGTGTAGATTCCGACGAACCATGCTCCGCTATGAGAGAGATGCTCGAACGAAGGCATCTCGTACCGGTGTACGGTAAAAAAACACCCATAGCTCCCGAAAAGGAAGATCTTCTGGTCATCGAGGAGGTCCCAGACGTATTCGTCACCGGGCATATACATAAAACAGACGTTAAAACGCATCACAACACCATAATGATCAACGCATCTACCTGGCAGGGTCAGACAGACTATCAGAAGATGAGGGATATCCAACCGGATCCAGGAAAGGTTGTACTTTACGACCCCTCGACTAAAAAGGCCAAGATCAAGCAGTGTTGAATCTGTAATCGATATATCGATACTTCGTATTTTTCTCGTGAACCCGCGGTTCAAACATCAAATAAAATAAACACAGATGTCGGGGGCGGGGTTTGAACCCGCGGCCTCTAGATGTCCCAGGAACGCTTGATTTCCCTATGAGTCTAGCGCTCCACCAGGCTGAGCTACCCCGACATTTTGGTGGGGATCATTCACCTTCGTGCAGTGCTTTATGTATCTTCTTAGAAAAGGCGGCTCCCACTCCGTCTATCTGGGTCAAGTCTTCTTCTGAAGCCTCTTTTAGTTGATCCAGGGTCCTGAATCCTCCGTCATAGAGCTTTTCAGCCATGGTGGGGCCGACACCATCGATCTTTTGGAATTCCTCCATAACCTCTGGTTTGGAGGTCCCTTTCTCCGGTTCCGCTTCTTCTTCCTCTTCTTCCACCATCTCTTCCTCTTCTTCCTCTTCAAGCTCTTCTTCCGTCAATATGAGATCTTCAACATCTTCATCTTCTGGGATGGAAATGATCTTGGATTTACATATCTCGACAGTCCTGAGCGGATATATGGTTTTACATTCCCTCTTTATACTGCTCACAAGTGAACCGAAGAGCATCTTTTGCACGAACTGAGACAGTGTGGACTTGGCTGCCATCTCTTCGATGATCTCTCTCTGTTTTTCCCTCAAGGATTTCTTTATGGATGAATTTATCCTTTTATTGGTAACTGAGAGTACTTTGACTCTTAGCCGATATCCTTCTTTGGTGCTCACTTCGAAGGCCGGCTCTATCTTCGAACGTCTTCTCCTTGTCAACCTTCTGATAAAGTCTGAGGTCATATCATGCCCATAGAACTGGGTTCTACATTCTCCACCTCTTACGGCATTGACCCTGAGTTTGATCTTAACATGCACTTTGGAAAAATCTCCGGCTAGATCCTGAAGACTGATCTCAGAAACCCTACCTAATAGCAGCTCGGGTTCCGCAGCGGGAGTTTCTCCTACCTTCGCACCTTCGAACATATCTGGTGCCACTATAGTGTACCAGCTCTTTGACTTCCATTTGTCTTTTACACGTCTGGATGCTCGTCTGGACTTTCGCCTTGCCATTATGATTCCCCTGATTAACTTGGATTGTTGCTATCTCCATATGCTATAACAACTTTTTGGTTCACTCATGGAGGTTTTAAGCGTATATTACAGTAGTTTTAAACCTTTCGGTGGTTCGCCGTACCTTTCTTTGAATCCCTTGGGCCATTTCGAAGGTTCTAATCCCTTTTGGGCCAGGAAGGCGGCGGTCCACCTCTCTAGACCGATCCCAGAGCAACCGGAATATAATTCCTTAGTCTGGGATTTGATATTGAATGCCTTGGTGTACTTTCGGAATATGCTGAGGTTCTGGAATTCGAGCCATTCGCTCTCCTCCCTATCGCCCCGGTATGGAAGGTATGCTTCGAAATCGACGGTGCCCTCTTCAGTTCCCTCCTCCGCAGTTCCACCCCCGGACTGCTGGAGATAGAACGGTTCTACCTCGGCCATCCTCCACTCCAGCTCAAGGATATCTTCGAAAACGTGTTTGTACCTATCGATCATATCTTCCTTCAACTTCATCAACTGATCTTTTGTTCCGATATATACCGGCTCGATGCGATGAAACTCGTCCACCCTCTCGATCCCATGTCTTCCACCGGACTCATACCTAGCACTGGGTGAAGTTTTATCGTAAACCAGCAGAGGAAGGCTGTCATCGGCTATGGTTTGGTTTCGGAGCGACCAATATACTACAGGACATTGTGCGTAACATATACCGCTCTTCGGTTCTGAAACCAACTCCTTGAATAAGTCCATGGGTACTTCCTTCGCGATCTTTACATGGTCTATAAATCGTTCCCATTCCTCGGGATCTCTCGTCACCGGCTCTGAAACATAGTACATCTCGTTAGGTACCCCCTCCATATGGCCCGTATCTATCCATACGTCGAAGGGCACCATCATGGACTCTATGATCTCCTGGAATCCTGAAGGTTTTAAAACCTCTTCGATGGCGATCCTTTCCATGGTTCTTAGGATCTTCGCGGCCTCTGGGCGATAGAACCACTTTCCTTTTGTGGGTCCCTTCATGAGCCATCCACGTTTTTCCATCTCCTCTGTGGGATCCTTATCCCATACCATCTTTTTCTGTTGGGATCTCCAGATCAGGTTCCACTGCTCCTTCTTACCTTCGTAATGTTGTGCGTTAACTTTCTCTTTAACTCTATTGATCATCCTGTCAACGTAGTTGTTCGCCAACTGTTCATGGGATAATTCACCTACGTTCAATATGCAGATATCGCCCTTGAATTCGATATCATTAGTAAATGGCAGATCGATATCTTCCATGGGTTCGTGATCGCATTTAAATTCGACTACATAGGATCCTATTTCAACCCCCCTCACACCTATATGGAATTCTTTACCCATATTTTGGCTCAACATCTTTTTCAATCTAAGCACAGCGTCATGAGCCCTGACATAACGGTCTGAAATCAGCTTCAATTTGATGTTGTCTTCATGGAATTCAACATAATCTATGGATGCACCCCCTTCCATACCATGGGGTACACCTCTCTTCAGTAGGTCGTCGTCAGCTTCTGAAAGTAGATCCGATATGAATTCTTCTTTGTCAGCGATGGTACCGCTGAATCGCAGATAACATTCCAGTTCGAAGATCATGTTTGATCGAAGGTGCAATCCGAGGGGTCATAATAAACATTTTCTCCTTTCAAAGATTTTCGAAAGATTTAACATATACTTAAATATTATAAGTCCGGGATCAACCATGCAAAGTTTTGAAGACCCGGACATAAGAATTCAAGACGTGATGTCTGTAACGCCGACCATAATCAAGAGAACGGAATCCGTACGTAAGGCAGCCTCTCTGATGAAAGAATCCGATGTGGGAAGCTTGATCGTTCTGGATGAACGCGGAGAGATCGAAGGCATAATAACAGAGATGGATATAGTCTTCAAAGCGGTTGCAGAAGGACTGGATCTCAACGATACTATAGTAGCGGACATCATGTCCACACCGGTAAATACCATATCTGGAAACAAGCGCGTCAGAGATGCTGCGGAGACCATGGCCGAACTCGGAATAAGACGACTGCCAGTCATGAGAGACGGTAATATGATAGGTCTGATTACCGAAAACGATATAATCGAACTTTCTCCAGCACTGTTAGATATAACTCGTGAATACGCTCGGATACGTTATCCCGAGGATATCGAAAGATACCAGGAACCAAGCGTGATCGAGATATCGGGTTATTGCGAGAGCTGTTCTGTTTTTTCAGAACGATTAACGTCTTCCGAAGGGCAACTACTGTGTCCTGAATGCCACAGATAATATGAGTTGACAAACATGAAATTCGTCAAAATATCACAAAAGGAACTCAAAGAGATGGCCAAATTCTATGAGGGTGTCATGGCCACCGCTTACGAAGGACTGTTCTATAGAGAAGGTAAAGTGATCGGTAAAGGTATAATCGAAGTGCTGGACGCTGATGACGGCTTCATGAACCGGGCGGAGAAACTGGTACAAGCCAGAGGATGGGTAACAGACCTCTCCTTAGAGGATGAGAAAGCCTATGCCGATGGAAGTGTAGAGGTGGATGACACATCCGCCACCAAAACATGCCATAGATTGAGAGGTATCATCTCCAGCGTATATGAACAGAAGACCGGGAAGATGGTGGATGTTAAGGAAACAGGATGTCAGAGTCTGGGTAATGAACGATGCGAATTTGAGATAGAGATCAAGGGATTTTAAGGAGGAAATAATTTGAATAAAGAATATGAAGACATTTTTAGTGAATTGAACAGACACGGAGTACTCGGCGCAGCTTTGGTTAGTAGAGAAGGTATGGTTCAATATTCAGACCTTCCCGTCGGAGTCCATCAAGAAACATTTGGGATCATGGTGGCAACCATGGTCGGTGCGGCCAAGGCGGCGAATTCAGAATTGGATCGCAGCACCCCATCCAAGGTTATAGTCGATTCACCCGAGGGTCGGGTCGTCGTGGTCACTGCAGGGCCAAAAAATATACTTTCCGTAGTGGTAGATTCAACCTTTGAGTTGGCACCACTTTTCAAGTATTTGAACAAAGCGGTATCGAACCTCAATGGGTAGCCTCTAGTATCTCTCTCAAACATCGTAATGCAGATTCGGAAGTCTGCTCTTTAACCTGCCATCGGTCCCCATTGAAATGGAATTTCTCAACCTTAACCTCGTCTCCGATGGATATCCCTATATATACGGTACCCACCTTTTTCTCTTTTGTCCCCCCACCCGGTCCGGCTATACCTGTTGTACTCAGACCGATATCGGAACCTGTTTTTTTCCTCACCCCTTGGGCCATCTGCTCTGCGATCACCGGGCTGACAGCCCCGTATTCTATCAGATCCTCCTCATCCACCTCAAGAAGTTCGATCTTCGACTGGTTGCTGTAAGTTATCATCCCTGTGATAAAATACATGGATGATCCTGGAACGTTCGTTAGGCGGTGTGCCACCAATCCTCCTGAGCATGATTCTGCGGTGGCTATCGTCAAATCTTTTTTAGTTAGCAGATGCGCAACTTCTTTTTCTGTTTCTTCGCTCATCCCAAAAATCGGTTTGATCCTGTCTTTCATATCGATCTTCTCCAAATATTCTGCTACATAGGTTGGAACCAGTTCTTTCCATTCCTCACTTTCTCTTATCCTGCGTCTTATCTCCTCCCCTCTCCACTGATCTCTGTTCACCGGTTCGACATCAACTACCTTGACCCGGATATCTCTGAATAAACGTTTTACCACCTTTGAATTGGTATATATCCTGTCGAATGGTGGAAGGATGCTCCTCACATAATGGGGCCATGCGGGATAGCAGTTGATATCCGGTACAGGGTATATCTCGAAGTTAGTTATCCCCTCTTTTTTCAGCGTATCTCCGATCATAACTATCCTCTCTGAACCCGATAATGGATCGGTGACTGTGTGCTCATGCTGGGCGCTACCTACACCTAGAATCACGACATCGCATTCTTCAGCCATGCGTTTTACGATGGTCAGATGACCTTTGTGGAAGGGTTGGAACCTGCCTATGAACAGTCCCCTCATAGGATCATCTAAAGGTCGATCGGTCGGTATAAAATTTGCTATGTATCCGTTGTTAACGATAGTTTCATATATACCTTGTTACTATATTATATGTCCTAGAAGGGTTATGGTTTATATAAGCTGCAAATGGTGGAAAAAATGTCAATGAACTTAAAAGGATCCGGCGATCCAAAAGACATCAAAGTGATCGAAATAAAATTCTTAAGAGGGCCAAATATTCACGCCCTTTTTCCGGTGATGGAAGCAGAAGTCGATCTGGGATCGTGGGTAGATACTCCTTCCGATCCGGAATTCGCCGATAAATTATCATCTCTATTGCCCGAACTGGAGGCTCATAAGTGTTCTTACGAGGAACCCGGTGGATTCATCAAACGTTTGAACGAGGGAACATATCCAGCCCATATAATCGAACATTGTGTGATCGCGATACAGAACAAATTCGGCTGTTCAGTCAGTTTTGGAAAGGCAAGGAATATCAATGGTTCCAGGTATATGATAGTCACTGACTATGAAGTAGAGAAGGTCGCTTCCTCAGCCCTGAGGTTCTGCGTAGATATGTTAAATAATATGCTCCACGACGAGATGAGCTGGGAGGAACTCGAATCCGATGTAAAACAGTCTTTGGATAGTATGAAACGGAGCGCTCTTCTGGAGGAACGGATGGGTCCCAGTACTTCGGCTATCATAACTGTGGCCAAAGAACGTAATATACCCTATCGAAGGATTCTTCCGAAATACAGCTTATTTTACCTCGGATGGGGTGTGAACAAAAAGGCGATATGGGGTCCGGTCACCTCATTGACACCTTCCATCGGTGCTGATCTGGTGCAGGACAAAAATCTGTGTAAAAAGGTCCTGGAAGATCATGGGCTAACTGTACCTAGAGGAAGAGTTGTGACTCGGGTTGATAGTGCTGTAAAATATGCCGATATGATAGGATACCCGGTGGTTTTGAAACCCGAAAGCGGACACCATGGAAAGGGCGTATTGGTAGATCTCAGGGATGGCAAAGAGGTGAAGAAAGCATTCAAGATAGCGTCTAGAGAGTCTAGTGATATATTGGTAGAGGAACATATCAAAGGCCACGATTACCGGTTCCTCGTGGTCGATAATAAAGTCGTAGCGGTAGCTAAAAGGATCCCGGCCCATGTGGTCGGTGATGGAAAATCCACAGTCGAGGAGTTGATAGAGGAGGTCAACAAGGATCCCAGGAGGGCTAATGGACACGTATCATCGCTAACGAGGATCGAGATAAGCGATGTGGAGCGATCTTACCTAAAACGGCACGGCAGCGGACTAAATAAGGTTCCCAAGGAAGGCGAAACAGTCTATCTGAGAGGTGGTGCGAACTTGAGTACCGGCGGTATAGCGGAGGATTTTACCGAGAAAGTGCACCCTTCATTCAGAGTACAGATAGAGAGGGCAAGTCGAGCCTTGGACATGGATCTTGTGGGTATAGACATAATCTGTGAGGATATCACTGTTCCAGAAGATCAGACGGAATGGGCTATAATCGAGGCGAACGCAAGCCCAGGGTTGAGGATGCACCTATCTCCCAACGTTGGCGATCCTATACCGGTAGGTAAGCACATTGTGGATCATCTCTACCCGGAAGGCGATGGAAGGATACCGGTGATAGCGGTAACAGGCACAAATGGTAAGACCACTACCTGCCGTATAATAGATTGGATCATCAGGAGTCGAGGACACAGGACCGGTTTAGCGGTTACCGGTGGAATATACATCAAAGGGCAAAAGGTCATCGAAGGGGATACCACAGGGCCATGGAGTGCCCAGAAGGTGTTACAGGACTCATCCGTTGAATATGCGGTGTTAGAGACAGCAAGGGGCGGTATCCTGAGACGAGGTATGGGTTTCGATAGATGTAGCGTTAGTGTGGTTACGAATATCGGTGAGGATCATATAGGTGTGGACGAGATATCGGGTGTGGAGGATATATTCTGGATAAAGTCAGTAGTGGTCGAGGCTACAGAAAAGAACGGTCACTGCGTGATCAATGCTAACGATGATTTCGCAGAAAGATTGTTAGAGCGGGCAAAAGGTAAGCCCGTACTGTTCGCGGTAGAGGAAAACGAGATAACCGACAGGTTCATAGAAAGTGGAGATAAAGTTTTCCTAAAAGAAGGTGACGACCTGGTCATGTATTCGGGAGGAAAAAAAGAAAGGATCGTTTCCGTCCACGAGGTGAATTACTTACGGGGTGGAGTCAGGATGATGGTGGAAAACACGCTTGCTGCAGTGGCTGCGGCACGATGCAGTGGGATCTCTGGGGAGGCTATCGCTGATGCACTGAAATCGTTCCGGAGTACCGAGAGGACCAATCCAGGTAGGTTGAACATGTACGGATGGGATGGAAGGAAGATATTGTTGGACTATGCCCACAATCCGGATGCATTGAGATCACTGGGTGAGTATGTTTCCACCATGGATTGCGACAGAAAAACCATAGTGTTCGCCGGTGTGGGTGATAGAAGGGATGAGGATCTAGTCAAGAGTGGTGAAGTGATATCCGGTGGGTTTGATGATATAATCATCACCGAGTATCCGGGACAAAGACGAGGACGTAAAGCTGAAGAAGTCTCCAGCCTGATCTTTCAGGGTGTCGAATCCAACAGGGGCGATGCTATAGTTATCGAGGACATGGATGAAGCCGTATCGCATGCGTTACAGGCCTCCAAAGAAGGGGATCTGATCGCCCTTGTAGATCTGGATTATACATATGAACAATTGTGTAAAATAACAGATGCTATAACAGAGGGGCCAAATCAAAAACCGAAGGAAGTTAAATCTCCACATCGGGTTCAGTTATGACCCGATCAGGAAGTACAGCCTTTCTATCCTTTAGATCATAAGTGGAACCGTTAGAAAGTATATGAAGAGTGATATTTTCCACACATAATGGCTCACCCGGCTTTATGTCGGCTTTATTGCTGGCGCCGATGGTGATTCCATCCACCACCACTAGGTTTCTGTTACCTATCACTTCGAACTCGTATTTTTTGAAGTCCCAAAACGTGGCGGTGTGCTCTCCTATACCGATACCCAGTATTCCCGGGTTCTCGGCCACAACATGTATCAACCTTGGAAATCTACCCCTAGCGGTGAAATGAGTGTCTATGACAACGTTATCTATAAAGTTAAGACCGGACGAAAGTTCCAGCTCTCCTGCTAGTAATGCATCCTCACTATCTCCATGGGCGATCATTATCCCTGTCAGACAAGCTGCACCTGCGCTGGTTCCTGCGACCATCGCTCCAGAAAGATATCTCATCTTTATCTTTTCCAATAATTTCGTTCCACCGAGCATTGTGGTTATCCTGAGTTGATTCCCGCCAGTGAAGAAGAAGGCATCGACCTTTTCTGCTAGATCACCGAGGTCCTTATGATTTGCACTATCTCGCACATCAGGATTCAAGATGGTCACGTCGGCGCCTAGCTCTCTAAAAAGTATGGAGTAATCCTTTCCTGTTTTCTCCGTATCCTGGCTGGCGGTCGGTATTATGGCTATGTTGGGCTTACCTTTTGCTATCTTCTTTGCCCTTTGGAAGATTTCCACAAAGATCGGTTCCTTTGGGTCTAACGGCACGCCACCACCGAGAGTGGCGATGGGTCCTCTCTTCATTTTGGCTGACACCAGGTGGAATGAGTATATAATTGCTATTTAAACTTATCTAAAAAAAATCAAACCCAAAATCACTTTCGATAAATGTTACTGGCGAGCGTTGAGAATCATAGATTCTTAACAGTTTTCGAATATCCCCCGAGAAGCGAATCTCTTGCTTCTAAATTACTCGTAACTCGCAATGTTAGAAGTTAGCGGGAATACGAGTATTCCCGCAATTTTCAAACTTTCTCGCTCCGCTCAAAAGTTATGAAAACGCCGAGGGGGAGATTCGAACTCCCGTGGCGGGGGTCCGCCACCGGCTTGCTTGGGCCGGGAACAGCCCGTTAGGACTGTCCCCGATATAGCGGCTCTCAAGGCCGGCGCCGTAGTCCAGACTTAGCTACCTCGGCTGTTGGAATAGGGTTTGAAATGGCAGTTAGTTAGTTATATTTAACCCTTGTCGAGCATGACCTTTGTTTTTATTATCTTCTAGAGAAAACCGAAATGTAACCCAAATTTATTAATACAGATAAAACAGATTTAACGGTAAATGGAGTACCCGAACAAGAAAATCTTGATAACAACCTCATATCGAGAGGATGGGGCTTTTTATGAATACTGGGGGAGTAACGTTAAGGGTGTAGTCAGATACACCTATGATAAGAGGAATTCTAACGGTCTTAGATTTTTAAAGAAGAATATACCCCAGATCGATATTTTGGAGTATCCTTCTTGGAATGAATACCAGGATGCATTGAAGAAAGGATACGACATAGTGGGTTTCTCTTTTTTCACATACGAGGTACCCCGTGTCATGAAGATGGTCGAAGCGGCGAAGAAGGCTAAGGTGCCGGAACTTTGGGGTGGTAACTACGGTGCACTGACATACGGCATGGAAGACATCTTCGATAGATTGTTCTTAGGGTATTCGGAGATGGAAGTGGCGGATGAAATCGGTGTGGAGGTCGAAGAGATAAAGCATCCTATGATCATTGACTATGTGGGCACACCTTGGGGGATAAAGGGTTTTCCTCTCGGCGTACTTTTCACTAATAGAGGATGTACCCAGCAGTGTAAGTTCTGTCAGACCCCAGTCTTTTGCTCTGAGCCATATCGATTACCCCTATCATCCATCGAGCAGGTGATCAAAGATTACAAGGAAGCTGGTGTCAACGAAGTGGTCATAGAGGACGAAAACTTTGGGATGTGGAAAAAACACCGGGACAGAGTAATAGACTTGTTTGTAGAACACGATATAAACTGGCATCCGATGACCCGGGTGGATATACTTGACAAAAACCTGGATGATTGGTATGAACGGGGCTTTTCCGGCACACTCATCGGTATAGAGAGTCTTCAGCAGGACACACTGGATAACGTAGGTAAAAAAATCGATGTTGAGATCACCCTGGATCTACTGAAGAGATTGGAGGAAATAAATGCCTTCGTCATCGGCTATTACATGTTGGGTTTCGAGGAAGATACTATCCCTAAGATCAAAGAGAGTTTAAAAGAGTTAAATAAGTACTCGATAGATCTACTTCAGGTCTGTGTGATAACACCTTTTCCAAGGACTCCTCTGTGGGATGAAATATCAGATAAATATGGGATAATCGATGACGACTGGAGTCATTGGGACACCAAACACCTGGTATGGGATCACCCTAATATTTCAACAGAAGAGATGAGTTCGGTACTAGACTGGGCATTTAACATATCTTATTCTCCTAAGAAATTCATCAAATCGCCTCATAAATACTTCAAACGATGGCGAGATATGTACGGATATGAAGGCACGGTCAAAAGGTTCCTAACTAACTTCATCAAAGCGAACAAAGGGATCGAAACAAAGATCGATTATTGAATCCTTTTAGCTTTGCCAAAGGTTAAATATTTGGATAAATGTTTTACATTAGATGCGCCCAGGTCAGTTCAAACCTTATTATGTTTATCGATTTCTTCGATGGAAGCTAGGTAACAGGAGTCCATTGACCGCTGTTGCAAAAGTAACGAACAATTGTAACCTGCGCTGTGATCACTGTCCTTGGTGGAGAAGAGATATCGAAGATGCCAGCACTGAAGAGTGGAAGAGAATTTTAAAAATCGTAAGAGATCAAGGTGTGATACATCTTGTCCTCGAGGGAGGAGAGCCTACTACCAGAGACGATATCGACGAGTTGATATCATATGCAAAAGAACTGGGAATGTTGGTGATGCTGATAACGAACGGACTCAGAGATCTTAAACGACACCATCCCGATAGTTACTGGATATCCATCGAAGGTGTCGGTGATACCCATGATAAAAATCGAGGAAGAGGAGTCTTCGATAAGATCGTCAAAAACATCAAGAATAACAGAGATGCGAACATCATCGTGGGTGCTACGATCAACAGATACAATATGGATCAGGTGGAGGAGATCGCATCTTTCTTCTCACCGATCACCGACGGTGTATGGTTTAATTTTATGTACCCCTATAAGAAGGCTCACGATATTGCCCTAAACCCGTCTGAGCAGAGGGTGATCGCTCGAAAGATAATACAATTAAAGGAGGAGAACAACATCATCAGTTCGGAGTCGTATCTTCGTTCGGTTGGAATGGAAAATAAGAACTGTCCATCTTTTTTGACGACAGTTATTGATGCAGACACCACCATCCGACAGGGTTGCACCGTCGAACAGATCGAAGAGTGCAGGTGTGATGTATGCAGCCTGGGATGCTATGGTGAGTTAACTCAAGCGATGAAATTGAGGTTAGATGCTATAGAGTTTTTGAAAAAAACAGCGGGTTTGAGTTCCCACAGATTACTCTGGTTAAGATGATAGATCATATCTGCCCGGTGTATCTAAGTAAGATATACAGTATGACTACAAAGTACAACATGAATATATATCTGTGATCTTCATATCTATAAAACAACCATGCAGAAAAAAACGAGATGGGTGTCAATACTAAGATATCGATGGACCCATGCAGCAGGGGCAGAGGGCTTAAAAATAGGAAGATTATAAGTATGGATACGATCTTTTTTCCTTGTTCTAGTCCGTAAATTGTGTAAATACTCTTGACACCAGATTCCTTATCCCCCTCATAGTCCGGGAGAGCGTTGATGTAAGGTGAAATCGAAAGTACGACAAATATGATCAAAGAGATCGGTAAAATATCCGGAAGAAGAGGTATATACCTTATGGAACCGATGATGCCCCACTCCACGTTAAGATTCCAAACAACCGATGAATAAATCCCCGATAAGAAAGCCACCACACTGGCATACCCGACACAAACATATCCATATAGTCTTTCTTTTAGTCTAACGGGTGGGATCGAGTAGAGTAAAGCAGCGATCATGAACGTCAGGTTAAGGAACATCAAAAGCAGCCCGAAGAACAGGCTGATGAACAAAGAGAAAAGTGCTAAAGTGATGGCGATGTTCCAGTACGACCGGACATCTATTTCACCTTTTACAAGTGGTCTGTCGGGATGCACCAAGCGATCTATCTTGATATCATATATGTCGTTAACCATCGCTGTAAACTGCCACGTCAGTGCCATGGTTAGAGGTATAAGTACAAAGAAGGGTATGTTCAAGGGGTCGATGAAATCAAGAGCGTATTTATCTATCTGTGATAGGACTACAAAACCGACGATGGTCATGGACACAAAGTGCATCGTACGGAACCCCTTCAGGTTGGAGAGATGTGAACGAAGCATTTCTCTTTTCCCCAAGTACAGCAACAGAAAAGTGATGAGAGCCAGCTCAAGGATCAAGATACAAAATAAAAGACTCAAGTGAAGATTGTGATCCACATTATTCAACGCTTCTATATCTGGAAATATGCTCAGATGTGAGAAGACCGCGATAAACGAAGCCATGCACAAGGCGAAACAGGACAGCGACTCTATGAAGTTCTCAAACATCGCTGATCCATATGAGATCTGTCTCTTCAACACCAGTAATAAAGGAATAAGAATGAAAATGGATAGACCCAAGTTGATATCTTCACCGAATGTTATCACACCCAATATCTGGCTGAATTCCGAAACATTCAAGGGTGCCAGACTCCCATTTAGAATGTATGTGACCAAAGGGGCTAGGCCGATGGGCCAATAAACGGAAGACACATCGAAGATCGCCCTGTTTAACCTAGAGCGTTTTTGTGTGATAAAATGAACTAAGATAAGCAGAAGAAATAGCGATCCGATGGCCACGGTATTTACAAAAAAGTGGATGTGAGAAAGGTTGATATTTCCGTTTAAAACAAACTTTAGCAGATGATCCACGATCCCCAAGAAGAGAACGTACACGAACATAAAAACCGTTAGGTTTTTTTTAGCAATATCTTGTATATTACGTAGTGACATCGAGCTGTGAACAATTAGAGATTAAATAAATCTTCGCTCCATCTAGGCCTTTGGATCTACTATCATGTCTCCGAGATATAGTTCCCACCCACTAGCGGGCTGCTCCAATCCGAAGTTAGTGAGGACTGCAGGATGGATCTCGCCAAAATAACCGATCTCTTTATCGTTACAGATTATGGCTGCACACCTTCCCGGGACGAAAGTCGGATGTTCTTTAACATCTACTGTGAAATCTAGATCCACACTTCTGAGTACCCCGTCAACCATGGATTTCATCTTGGTAAAACCGATCTCCGGTCCAAGTGTAACGGCAGCCATATGCGTTCTTTGGGTTCCATCGATGACGACATCCCCCACTTCGAATAACTTCTGGGGCAATGGGTTATTTCGGTTCTCTTTAAGGTTATCCATCAGAGAAGGTAAAAGCCACTCTCTTAGGCATGACCCTTCATCGCTCACGGGGTTCTTTATCCGTACAAACTCGTCGTTTCTAACCCTTTCCATGAGATCGAATTGTTTCGAAGGGCTGCTCAGTGTGGGGTTCATAACCTCGTTGAAGCCCAAGCCTATCATAAGTTCGGTCATGACCTCTTCTATTTTTTTTGACTTTAGGGGTTTTCCAATAGTGGGTTCGTTTGGCATCCGGCCTTTGAACCGGTCGTAATCGAATCCTATGGCGACATCTTCTATAACATCCCAGGGATGAAGTATGTCGTGCCTATATGCAGGATATTTTAGGTGCAGGTATGTACCATCCACATCTTTTATCTCATATCCCATCCTTGATAGTATCTTATCGATCTCTTCCTCATCAAGGTCTATCCCCAACAGTTTTCTGATCTCATCGATACTTATGGTCGTCTCTGAAGGGGTAAGGTCTGGATAACGTACTTGTTTTGTACCGTACTCTACGGCGGTTCTGTGTATTTCAGCCCCCCTTTCCAGGAACATGGTACACAATATGTTCATACTCTGTTCCAGCGCTTTAAGATCGGTCCCGGTCATATCTATGAAGAGATCTTTAGAATCAGTGGTCACTTCTGTCAATACTCCGTTTATTATAGGGGGAAACGAAAGAACGTTGTCTTCAGTATCAACGATCAATGGATATCTATCTGCTCCGTCGAGTATGTGGGCGTACTCCTTTCCCTTATCATGTTTTTCTAAGATCTCTTCCAGGGTCATCTCTCGATGATATTGTAGAGGTACGAAGGATCTAGAAGTAGGGCTGACTGCCTTGTAAGTGAAAGGGGGTTTAACTTTTGAAAGATCGTGCACCCCTATGGCAACCTTTTCTCTCCCTCTACCCAGGGTTAGATGAAGTTTTTCCTGAACGTTCATCAGAGATCTCAGGATCCTATCGTCCAAATCGATGCCCTTTACAACTGCGGTCACGATATACGGTCTGACATCCTGCACACTCAGTTCAACGTTGGTCGTGATATCCGTTTCACCGAGCTCATGATATATGATGCCGGTTTCGACTCCCGTATATCCGCGTACCGCTCTAGCTAAGCCCTCGACTGATAACATGTCACATCTATCAGGATAAACCTCTAACCAAACCTCGTCACCAACGATTTTTTCAACCTCGACCGCCATCTTAGGAAGAAGTTCCAGTAGTTCATCAGGCTCGGTCTTTGACATATCCGATAGTTCACTCAAACTAGCCGTTATAACTGGCATAAGATGAAGTTATCCGTAGGATGCATATATTTTTTTGGATAGGCAAAGCTGCGTTACATTATTATACATTATGACCCAATCACCTTACCGATGGTTAAGTCAGAAGATGTTGACGATGAGGAAATAGAACTGATCGTTGAGGCCGTGATGTTTTCAGCAGGCAGGCCCCTTTCTATACCAGAGATCGAAGAGATGACCGGGATAAGCCGTGAGGAAGTACGGAGCGCCACAAAAAAGTTGAAACGTATGTATGACAGCCGAAAGTCAGCAGTTGGGGTAAAAAAGATAGGTGCAAAGTACTCTATGCAGCTGCAGCCGGGATACGCTACATACGGAGTCCAGGTACAGGGATCCGAGATGGATGGAGATCTGCTCAAGACAGCCGCCCTGATAGCTTATTATCAGCCGGTACTTCAGAGCGAGCTCAAGAAAAAACTGGGTGAAAAGGTTTACAGGCACATCGACGAACTGAAGGATAAGGGTTTGATACTCCTCGAAAGGGACGGTCGTTCGTACTCCATACGCACGAGTCCGAGATTCCAGGAGTACTTCGGCTTAGAGGCAAGAGACCGGGATGAGTTGAAGAAGGTAATGGCTGAAAAAGTCGGTTTAAAAGAGTGAAATCGTCACAGCTTTTTATCGATGCGGGATAGTACCCCCATTATACGATGATAGTCCCATAACGTGGCGTTCCCTTTACCGAATATCCTCCTCAGGGTGACCACCGCCTTTTCCTTTTTGTAGTCCGGGTAATCGATCTTGTCGATTATATCGGAGAAGATTTCGATCATCCTTTCCTTTTCGTTATCTCCCATGTAATCCCCTTCGTCATCGGATGTATCCTTCCCTAACTCCTCTATATATATAGTATATACCAATACGCACACAGCGTGCGAGAGGTTCAATATGGGATACTCCGGCGCGGTAGGTATGGTCACAACTCTATCGCACAGGGCGAGCTCGTGGTTGTATAGCCCGTAGTCCTCCCTACCGAACACCAGTCCTACGTGACCTCGGTAGTCAGAGATAGACTGGGCGAATTCGAAAGGTTCTTCGGTTTGGCGTAGGACTTCTTTTTCCTTCTCTGTATCGATACCCGTTGTTCCGACCATCATATCGAATCTCCCGGTTATCTCCTTTAGGCTGTCGATCCTCTGGGCGTCTTTCAATATATCTCCTGCGTGTTTCGCCCTGCACAAAGCTTCGTCATCCAACTCTGTAGGATCTATCAGTATCAGATCCGTGAATCCAAAGTTCTTCATAACCCTTGCAACGGCTCCGATGTTTCCGGTGAACTTCGGTTCCACCAGTATTACCGAGACTCTAACCATGGGTTCTTAATCTAGTTATGTTATTAAAAGTTAGTCTTTAATTTACAAACGCCTCATCGTTTTGATCTCACCAATGAGTCCAAACCTTGGTTTCAACTCAGAAGTCTGCAATATCCCCTGCATCCGTAACGATCATCGGAAACACATACGTTTTTTCCCTTTCAACCATGAATACGATCTCATCATCTACGATTTCATATTGAAATCCATATGCCCTCATTATGGGTATAGGTGAAACGTAGGTGTAAGTAATGATCATCCTGGGACCAAAAATTCCTCGACTGAGTCTATATACAGCCAACCTACCCGGAAAAGAGGTTAGCTCGTCAAAATCTATCCGTTCATCCAACTCCTCTATAAGCCATCGATCCGGATCTTGTTCCATCTGTTCTATGATATGGTCTGTGTCGTATGAAGGTCCCATCGAGTGTATGACGGGATCTATTATATTTGGGTTGAACAAACCTCCGCCGACCCTTTCACGATGGATATGGAATTCTGCCATGGATGATGTGGAAAAACCCCATAAAGGGAGAATAAATAAAAACGCTATAAAGATAACCAATGTTTTTTTCATGTTTTTATCTAATTTTGAGTATTCTTTATTTTTCTCAGTCTCCCAACCATGATCTTTGACTACGTCCAATAATTTCACATTATTCCATAGTTTCCAGCCTAGTATTAGCATGGCAACTGGCATCAAGACATAATAAACGATATATCCCCAGTCGAATATTCCATTCATACAGTTAGGGCATTAGTAAGACTCTAATAAACTTTTTTGATGGAGTTAATCCGTCTTTGTTTTGGTATATTTGGGATCAAAATTTACATATTTGGCTATATCCAGGATGTATTTGATAACAGTGATAAATCTCTGCTTGAACACCTATCTTGAAGTGTGATTTGGCTTTTAGATATTCGAGATGGTAGATAGTTTTCTTTGAAACTGTGTTGAATTTCACCTCCAAATTACAAAACATTTAAATATCATTGAGAATCTTCGTAGGGTTAGAGGTAGAATAACCATGAAATGGAAAAAGATAGTAAGTCTGCTAATGGTTGCAGTTTTAGTCGGCAGCCTGTTTGCAGTCTTTGGAAGCAGTCAAGTATCGGCGGATGAATACGTCGATCATATCAGACTGGAAGTAAGAATGGAACAGAGTGTCGGTGTCGGTGACACCGCCGCAGGCACACTGGACGCTTTCCTACAAGCAGTAGACGGCCCCATCTATGATGGTGTTAGTGAAGAATGGAAGGCACAGATCACGCCTTTGCTGAGTCTTGGTAGTTACAACGAGTTGACTTTCAACTCTGCATATACCGAGGAATCAGGTGTTGAGGTAGACATAGATGGAACAGGAACACTACGGCTCAACCCCTACTCTATAAGGGAAGTACGATACGCAACCAACTGGTTGGTAAGCAGACAGGATATCGTTGAAGATATCTTAGACGGTTTTGCTCAGCCAATGTACGGCGCTATCGGACCTGCTAACCCACAATACTACGATAGATTACACCACCTTAAAGAAGAGCACGTGATGAAGTATGAAGGCGATATGGAATACGGTATACAATTAGTCCGTGAGGGTATGGAAGAAGCAATGAACAATCCTGACCTCGCCGGTGAACTAAGACCACCTGAGGATTCGCCAACACAGTTCTGGCAATACCGACCGCCAGGAGAAGAGTGGGATGACGTCGAGATCGAAGGTCTCATCCGTATCGAATTCTACGATGGAATCATAGGTCTTGAATATGCTGATGCATTGGAAGAAGCTGGTATCAAAGTCGATAGAAACGTGGCCGATAGGGCACTTATAAACACATGGCTTTTCACGGACCCCGCTGATTTCCAATGGGGTTTCTATACCGGTGGATGGATAGCATCCGCGTCCGTTGCATATGCACACTCGACCCCAGTACAGATGTACACCGATTGGTTCGGTTACATGCCTGGTGGTATCATAGGTGAAGATGCAAGATACTTCCATCAAAGGGATTCCAAAGATTATGACGCAGCGGCATTGCTCAACGAGTGGGCGGTACCTCTGATGGGTGGACAGATGCCTGATGAGGACACATATTGGGAGTACATCGAGCACATCACAGATGTCGGTATGTATCAGTCCATAAGTGTTTTCCTGCAGAATTCAGAGGAAGTTGTCCCATTGAACAGAGACAGTGTTACCGAAGTCGCCACTGATGGTGTTACGGGATGGTCACAGGTGTTCTCTCCAAGGACGATAAAGACAGTTGACGGTACGTTCACAGCAGCACAATTCACCGCTGGAGAACTGTACATGGATCACTTTAACAACATAGGCGGTTCTTCCGATTACTATGGTATACTGCAGCAAAGGATGAGCAAGGATTACAGTACAACACTCAATCCAGCAACCGGTATGGCCATCGGTATGAGGGCGCAATACCTAGCGGATGATGACACAGCAGACATATTCAATGAGAGATACGGTCACGACATCAGCCCTGGAGAGATGATGTTACAGATGGATTACGAATTCGACGAAGATGGTAGCCTGATCGGAGATCTAGAATTGCCTGACAATGATGACACATGGTGGTACTGCCCACAGTCCGAAGAATGGCTGCAGGGCGGTTATGAGCTAGTGCCTGTTTATGAGGATGACGAGCAAGTCGGCGCAGACGTTGTAGAACGGTCAACCGTAGCTACAGCGGTAACCTACAACTATGCTCTTGGTAAATGGCACTCTGGACATGACCTAACCACCAGAGACATCTTAGCATATAGTGCATTCTCCAAACAGTTGGCCTTCGGTGAAGAATGGGGCGCTCTTGGAGATCAACATTACGATGGTCCATGGGGTACAGAAACCAGAACCGGTCATCAT
>PUPH01000053.1 GCA_003553085.1 Thermoplasmata archaeon | reverse complement strand
TGGGAGTTCCCCGTAACTTATCTAGATCTAAAACATCTACATCGGCCTCCCTGAGGATCATGTCCAGCTTCTTTCTATCTCGTATGTACGCACCGGCTATGACTACATACCCCCCATCTTTAGCGGGTTTGATCACCAGATGTGAAGTCTTCAGTTCGCTCAGATTTTTTTTGAGTTTGTACGGTTCCGAGGTCCTACCCACTCTATAGACGGTGTAAGCGGACTCACCTATATTTGATAGATCCATGTCGAGTTCGATGGCTTGATGAACATCTCTCTTCAAAGATAACATCTCAGAGAGTTTCTCCTCTCTTTTATTCAAACTTGAGCTCACGGCGAGTATCTCTTCTCCAACGGTGTCCAATTTTTCGTCGATCTCTTCCAACAGTTCATCGAGATCGATCTCATCCCGAGGAACACGTTCGACCTCTGGTGGAAAAAGCATCTCCTTTATGCCAGGTTCCTCTTCCTTTATCCCATCAAATATATCCTGGACCGTACTGAGTTTCATCTCGTATTCAGTACAATCCGAGAGTCGCTGGTGTACGGTCGAACTTCCTACCCTATTCTTGACATCCCCATCTCTATCTATGCTGGAAATCTGTACCTCTCCCAGAGAATGGAGTGCCTCTACCACATCATCTATATGAGTTTCATGAACGATTATGGTGATATCCTTCATCCGCTTGGGGAACAGTATGTTCATACCTCCTGAAGACGACTGACCACATAAGCCACGGCTTCCTCCCGGTGCTCATCGGTGAGCTCTTTTAACCTCTCCACCTTCTCCTCGGCCTGATCCCTTATCTCCCGTGCTTCCTCCTCCGCCTCTGCTCTGACCTGCTTACGTTCTTCCTCAAGGTTCTTCTTGAAAGAAAACAGATCGTCGTCCTTCTCTCGGAGTGCCTCCTTCTTCACTTTCTCTATGAGTTCCTCTCCCTTCCTTTCGGCTTCCTCGATCACCTTTACGGCCTTCTTCTCGGTCTGCTTGACGAGTTCTATCTCTTCGATTGGCACGGCAGGCACCTCCTTTGATGAGTGCAGGTGGTGATTGTTGGTATAGATATAAGAATTTTGGTCGTTTTGACCATGGCTGTGAGATAAACTTTTTAATAACCCCCTATATCATCGACTAAGGTGTTTAAAATGGTGGATATCAAAGCCCCCAGAGGTACGGAACTAACATGTAAAGGCTGGAAACAGGAAGCCATGCTTCGTCAGCTTATGAACAACTTAGAGAACGCTGAGGAGCCAGACAAGCTCATAGTCTATGGCGGGACCGGCAAGGCGGCTAGGGATTGGGATTGTTACGAAAAGATAGTGGAGAGCCTCAAGGGACTGGAAGACGACGAAACCTTATTGATCCAGAGCGGTAAGCCCGTGGCGGTGTTCAAAACACATAAAAGATCACCAAGGGTCCTGATCGCTAATTCAAACCTGGTACCGAAATGGTCTAACTGGGAGAAGTTTTACGAGCTGGAGGATCTGGGGTTGATGATGTACGGTCAGATGACGGCGGGTAGTTGGTGTTACATCGGTACTCAAGGCATCATCCAGGGAACTTACGAAACTTTCGCCGCCCTTGGAAAGAAAGAGTTCGGGGGTACACTGAAGGGTAAACTCTGTGTCAGCGGTGGATTAGGTGGGATGGGTGGAGCCCAACCCCTTGCCATCAAGATGGCAGGCGGCGTAGGACTGGTGATCGAAGTGGACCCGAAGAGGGCCGAGCGTCGTTTAAAAGCCGGGTTCTGTGACGAAATGGTGGATGACCTAGACGAAGCCCTTGAGCTGTGTGAAAAGTATGTACAAGAGGGAACTCCCCGTGCCATCGGTTTGATAGGGAACACCGCCGATATCTTGCCGGAGATGCTGGAAAAGGGTGTCATACCCGATGTGCTGACCGACCAAACCAGTGCGCACGACGCCATGAGTTATGTACCCAAGGGTATGAGTTTCGAAGATGCACTGGAGTTGAAGAAGGATGATCCAAAGAGATACAAGGAGCTCAGCATGGAATCCATGAGGATCCACTGCGAAACCATGGTCAAGATGCAGGAAGAAGGTGCGGTGACCTTCGACTACGGTAACAACCTCAGGGGCCAGGCCTATGAAGCCGGGTTCCATAACGCCTTCGCGTACCCGGGCTTCGTTCCCGCCTACATACGTCCCATGTTCTGTGAAGGGAGAGGTCCCTTCAGGTGGATGGCTTTATCGGGAGATCCCGAGGATATATTGAGAACTGACGAGTTGGTCAAAGAGATGTTCCCGGATAACGAGCAGTTGGTCAACTGGATCGACCTGGCACAAGAACATCTACCATGGGAAGGACTGCCTGCCAGAGTTTGCTGGCTGGGTTACGGAGAAAGACACAGGTTCGCCAAGAGGATGAACGACCTGGTGGCTGAAGGGGAGATATCTGCACCGATATCCATAACTCGGGATCATCTGGATGCAGGAAGTGTGGCCAGCCCGAACCGCGAAACCGAAGGTATGAAGGACGGCAGCGACGCCGTGGCGGATTGGCCCCTACTGAACGCGCTCATAAACACAAGTGCTGGCGCCACCAGCGTTTCCATACATAACGGCGGCGGAGTAGGTATAGGCTACTCCACCCATGCAGGTATGGTCGTCGTGGCGGACGGTACCAAAGAGGCTGAAGAGAACATACTACGAGTTTTCAAAACGGATCCAGGCATGGGTGTCGTTAGGCACGCTGACGCAGGTTATGAGAAGGCAAAAAAATTCGCTAAGAAGACGGACATAAACATGCCCATGCTGAGATGATCAGTTTAGGAAATCTTTCAGTATCTTGATGGCGCACACGTCGCCGCACATGGAACACGCTTCCTCTTCCTCTATATTTTTTTCAGTCCTGAACTTCCTGGCTTTGTAAGGATCTACCACTTTATCGAACATGGTCTCCCAATCCAAATCTTTCCTGGCGGTGGATATCTCCAGGTCGATGTCTTTATCGATACCTCTAGCCAGGTCCGCTGCATGCGCCGCTATCTTAGAGGCCACGATCCCCTCGATGACATCATCTACATCGGGTAATCCTAAATGTTCCGCCGGTGTTACGTAACATAGGAAGTCCGCGCCGTTGTATGCCGCTATGGCACCACCTATGGCGCCGGCGATATGGTCGTAACCCGGTGCGAAGTCTGTGACCAGCGGTCCGAGCACGTAGAATGGAGCACCCTTACACAGTTGTTTCTCCATCTTTACGTTGGCGGCTATCTGATCCATGGGTACGTGTCCCGGTCCCTCCACCATGGCCTGAACTTTAGCCTCCCTGGAACGTTCTACCAACTCACCCAGTTCGATGAGTTCCTGTATCTGAGGTCTATCGGATGCATCGGCTATGGATCCGGGTCTGAAGCCGTCACCGAGGCTCAATGTCAGGTCGTATTCTCTAGCTATCTCCAGAAGATAATCGAATTCCGCATAGAGTGGGTTCTCCTCTCCATGGTGTAATATCCAAGCGGTCAGGAAAGATCCACCTCTACTGACCACGTCGGTGATCCTTTGACTCTTCTTCAACCTCTCCACCACCGCCTTGGTCACGCCGCAGTGGACCGTGACGAAATCTATACCGTCCTCAGCGTGTTTCCTTATGCTATCGAACATGTCGTCGGAACTCATATCTATCAGTGCATCCTTCCTGGCCATCTCCAGGCCGCACTGATATATAGGTACACTGCCGACGGGAAGCTTGGTACTCTCGATTATGGTTTTCCTTATACCGTCCACGTCTCCTCCCGTGCTGAGATCCATGACGGCGTGGGCACCGTATCTTTCAGCCATCTTTAGCTTCTCAAGCTCCTTATCTACATCCACATTGTCTTTTGATGTGCCCAGATTCACATTGATCTTGACTTTGAGTCCTTCGCCTATGGGTATGGGCTCTGGATCGTGTATGGGATTTGATGGTATCACGGCTCGGCCTTCAGCTATGGCTCTTGCTAGTTCTTCAGCTGTGATAGGTTCGGATTCAGCCGCTCGCCGTACATATTCAGGCACTCCTTTTCGACAGTCTTCCATGAAAGTCATGTGATGTAATCAGGACGAGGTCATCAATATAACGTTTTTCATGTTGGCTTACATTGATTTATGACGTAAAAGGCTAAATAACCAATATATTTATCTTATCAACAACCAATCAGTAATCATGAGGTGCTAGATTGTCAACAGTAGATAACATCCCCTGTCCCGTCTGTGATGCCGAGATACCGAGCGACTCGAAAAAATGTCCCGTATGTGGAGTGGATCTAGGGCTCTTCGATCTTGGAGATACGGATCTAGACTCCATAGATTCAACGGAGTCTCTAGATGACGTATTGAACATACTTGATGAAGAGATGGATGAAGAGGAGTTCATCGAAAAGATCAAGGATCTCGGTGGTGACAAATCTTTCGATCTCTCCCAGGAGGAGGTCGTTGTGGATGATGGGGAGATAGCCGAAGAGATGATCGTCTTCGAATGCCCCCTCTGCGGAGAGGATGTGGCGGAGGACGATTCAGTGTGTCCAAGCTGCGGGGCGGTCTTTGAAGAGGAGGAAGAAGTGGATCTCGAGGCCGAGGCGGAAGAAGCACTGTCCCAAGCCAGATCCATGTTGGCTCAGGTGAGGGAAGCAAACCTGGGAGTTACTTTAGTAAAAGACATGCTCAAAAAGGCCTCGAAAGCGAAGAAGGAAGGGGATCATGAAGTTTGTATAAACCTCGTTGAAGATATCTCCAGAAATATAGATGACATCATGGACCTACACGAGATGATGAAGGTCGGGAAGGAAAAAGTCAAAGAGATGAAAGATGAAGGGATGGATTACAAACCATACCTCGAAGAGCTCAAAAAAGCTAAGGCTAATGTCGATAAAGGTCTGTATGAAGAGGCAACGTCGATACTTGATACCGGCATAGAGAACATGATAGCGGCCCTGGAAAAGCCCGTTGAAGAAAAGGATGAAGAAGAACCTGTAAAAGAGGAATTGGATGAACTGCTGGATGATCTCAAGACCGCACTCGGTGAATGCAGGCAAACGAACCTGGATCTCACCTACCTTAAAGACCTGGTCAAGAAAGCGGTCAGCGCACGAAAGAACGGTGAATATCAAGAAGGTGTCGATATATCTAGACGAGCTCTGGATGTGTCCGAAGATATCCTCGAAGTCAGCGAATCGATAGAACATTCTAAAGAGCGTTTGAAGACCATGAGGGAACAGAACATGGACTTCAAACCTTATATAGGACAGATAAAAAAGGCTAAGAAAACCGCAGAAGATGGAGATATGGAACTGTCGATAGAGCGTATATCTTCCATCATCGAAGAGATGGATGATAAGATCCAGGAGTTTGAACGGAAGGATGAAGAAAAGGCTAAAATCCATTCAAAAATTAAAAAGGAGCTCCAAGAGTTGGACAAGGGATTGATGGGACTGAAAGGGTCATCGCTATCTATTGATCATCTGTTGGGACTAAGGGCGGACATAACAAAGACCGTTGAAGATGAAGATTATGAAGCAACCCTCGATAATATAGAAGAACTCAACGAACTGAACTCCAAGGCCGTGCGGGTTACCATACTCATCGATGAGAGTAGATCTCGGTTGGACGAACTGAAAGAAGAGGGGGGCGAGTTCGAGGTATTCAAAGAAAAAATGGAGAGGGCGCGGGATATCGCTGAAAATGGAGAGTACGATAACGCCATAGATATACTGAACGAAAATATCGAGGAGATGGAGGATGCTCTCTTAGATCTCGAGAAGAAGGAGGAGCAAAAGGTATCCGTCAAGGAAATAGAGAAGATGGTCTCCGAGCTTCGTGATCTACTGGTCACCGCGCGAGATAACGGTGTCAAGATCGATGGAGGTAAGGAGATCATCGAGAAAGCCGTACGTTCGACGGCTGCAAAGGATTTTCAGCACACCTTATCTCTACTAAAAGATGGTAGAAAGAAGTTAGTCGAGAAGATAGTGGATAAAATCGATGAGAAGATGATATCCTTGGAATTGATCGCTGAGGAAAAGGAGATACCTGAGATCATGGAACAACTCGACAAGGTGAAGTCATCCCTTGAAGGGGATGATTATAAAGGTGCTTTGAAAAGCATCGCCGACGCCGAGGAGTTCGTAGAGGAGGAGGAAGTATCCGCAGACGAGGATGTCGGTGAAACAAAGGCCATGTATCAGAACGCAGAGGATATGGTACGATACGCCAGGGGTCTGGGGTTCGAAGTATCCGATGCCGAGGATATGCTATCAAAAGCTAAGGTAGAAATGATGAACGCCAATGAAAAAGAGGCAGTGATACTGATAGATGAACTCAAGGATGAGATAATCGAGCAGGTCCCATCCAGGTTGAAGGCCTTCGTAAAAACAGCACAGACCGACCTTAGAAGGGCAAAGATATCCGGCGTCGATATCTCCGAACCCATATCGCTGTTAAAACAGGCCAGTTTCGCCCGTGAGGACGACGAACTTGAAGAGTGTTTCGAGTACATGAAAAAATACCAGATTGTTATGGAAGAAAAGTGGGATTGATCGGCGATGGATGTTGACGGTAGATACGAACTCGTAGTGTTCGATATGGACGGTGTACTCCTGGACGTCAGGAGCTCTTGGGTGCTGGTACACGACCATTTTGGAGTGAACAACGACGTGTCTTTACAGGCGTATCTAAGTGGTGATATAGACGATGAGGAGTTCATGCGTAGAGATATCGCACTCTGGAAGGAACGACAGCCGAGCATCTCAAAAAGGCACATACGAGAGATAGTAAAGGATGCACCGATGATGAAAGGATGTAAAGAAAGTCTTCGAACTCTCAAAAAAAATGGATATAAAACGGCTGTGGTCAGCGGAGGTTTGAAACCCTTGGTAGAGCAGATCGGGATGGGATACTTCGATGTCATAATGGTCAATGATCTTGAAGATGATGGAGAACTGACCGGAGAAGGTATCCTCAACGTCCCGCTGAACGACAAGGGAACAGCATTTCACAAGGTTCTGGAGATGTTGGATATTCCTCCGGAAAGTACGGTCGCCGTCGGGAACAGTTTCATCGATGTACCCATGCTGAAAAAAGCTTCTTTGGGTATAGCCTTCAATCCTGAAGACCAAGAAGTGTGTGACTCGGCCGATGTTGTGATAAGGGAAAAGGACCTCTGTCGGATACTAGAGTATCTCTGACCAAAGGATTTATCCCCTACTTTATAGATATAGCTTCATGAAGGATGAGGATATAGAAGGTCTCGATTTTGAAAGTATAGCCCAGGGTATAGAATCTATGGAGATCCGAGGGGCCGCGTTGATCGCTCGGGCGGCGGCTGTGGGGATACGGAAGTATTCGGAAGTGTATGTGGGTGATGATGTAGATGAATTCAAAAATTGGTTGATGGAGGGCAAGGAGAGATTGAAGTCCACCCGTCCAACGGCAGTATCATTGAACAACGCCTTGAACTATGTGTGTAAAACGGAAGGAGATGATGTAGATGAGGTCCGTTCAAACATTAAGACACGTGCGGAAAGATTCGTGCGAAGGTCTCATGAGGCAGCGGTAAATATCGCTGAATACGGAGGAAAGAGGATAAACGAAGGCGATACGATCCTCACCCACTGCAACAGCTCCTTGGCCATCGGTGCAATAGTGTATGCATGGGAACAAGGTAAGAAAATAAACGTGATCGCCACAGAATCCAGACCCAAGCTCCAGGGGCTCATAACGGTAAGGGAGTTGGCTGAGATGGATATCCCGGTAACGCTGATAGTCGACTCCGCTGTAAGGTACTTTATGCAGAAGGTCGATCAGGTCTATGTTGGTGCCGATACCGTCGCCTCTAACGGTGCTGTGATAAATAAGATCGGCACTTCTCAGATAGCTCTATGTGCAGATGAAGCAAGGGTCCCACTCACCGTCTGTGCCGAAAGTTACAAGTTTTCCAAGGATACCGTATTCGGAGAGAAAGTGGAGATAGAGGAAAGGGATCCATCCGAGATAGTCGATACCACGGAATTTCCCGGTGTAAAGGTGAGGAACCCCGTTTTCGACGCAACACCGCCGGATTATATAGACGCCATAATCACGGAGGAAGGAGTGATATCCCCATCCAGTGCTTATCGCATAATAAAGGATGTTCTGGAGGGCTGAGATAGCAAGCGCATGGAAAGATATTATATCTGTGAATAGCTATAAGGATTAACAAAACGGAGATGGAATGAATGACGATAGATTATCTTGCATTGGGAGAGGAACTTGACCCTGAAGAATATGTTATATGTGAATACATCGTCAAGAGTGACCTTGACATAAAGACCGCTGCATCT
The DNA here is from genome assembly GCA_003553085.1 of Thermoplasmata archaeon. GTDB lineage: Archaea > Thermoplasmatota > Thermoplasmata > Halarchaeoplasmatales > Halarchaeoplasmataceae > Halarchaeoplasma. The sequence continues at coordinate 16,205 of PUPH01000053.1, read as the reverse complement.
CGGATCGCGGAAGAGCAGTCCACCGGTACATGGACACATCCTACGACGTTATCCGATGACATATTCGAGAGATACGGTGCAAAGGTTGTTCTAGCCGAAGGGAACAAAGCGACCATAGGATATCCGATAATCGATTTTTCCGGAGATATCGGTGGCATACCACAGATACTTAGCATAGTCGCCGGCAACCTCTTCGGGCTCGACTCATTAAAGAAAGTACGTTTGGATAGGCTGTACCTGCCGAAGGATGTTGTTGAGAGGTACCCAGGACCTCAGTTCGGAATAGAGGGATTAAGGGATGTTCTGGATAGACCCGAAAAACCATTGGTCGGGACCATCGTAAAACCTAAGATAGGGCTGCCTCCCCAAGATTTTGCAGATTATGTCTATGAAGCCGGTAAAGGGGGATTGACCAACTCCAAAGACGATGAAACTTTGGTAGATCAGGACTTCTGCCCTCTGGAAGAGAGGGTGAGCAGGGTGAGTGAAGCGCTGGACCGTTTGGAAGAGGAGGGACATAAGATGATCCATGCCCATAATATCACAACCTCCGCCCATGAGATACTGGAAGCTGCAGACATAGCTATAGAGAACGGTGCCCGACAGATAATGGTGGACGTGCTCACGGTTGGCTTCTCTGGATTGCAGGTACTAGCTGAAGATCCATCGGTGGATGTGCCCATACACGTGCACAGAGCCATGCACGGTGCATTAACGAGGGATCCGGAACATGGTATATCCATGGCGGTAATATCCACACTCAGCCGCATGGCCGGTGGTGACGCACTTCACATCGGTACATACGGCGCCGGTAAGATGCATGCTGACATCTCCCATGAATTGATCTGCAAAGAGCTACTCACCCAGGAGATGTACGGCATCAAGAGTATGATGCCGGTATCCAGCGGTGGACTTCATCCAGGGGTGATCGGGGAACTCATGGAGAACAGCGGGAACGATGTACAGATACAGGCGGGTGGTGGCGTGGCCGGTCCGCCGGACGGCATACGAGCCGGAGCGTCCGCCATGTGCCAGGCAGTGGATGCAGCTTACAAGGGCATATCTGCCGTAGAGTACGCTAAGGATCATCCTGAATTGGAACGTGCACTCGAGATGTGGGGTGACCATTGATGGGATTCTATACCGCAAAGAAGATAGACCTCGAGGCAGGCGAATACACCATAATAATGAACAAGAAGGACGCCCAAGAACTGGGACTCAGGAGTCAGAGCAGGGTGAAGGTAACGAATGATGGTGATTCCGCCACCGCCATAGTGGAGATATCAGAAACCATGGTGAAGAGTGGAGAGGTCGGTGTACTCCATCATATCTCCAGATGTGTCGCTGCACATGACGGGGACGAGCTCAAGATCGTTCCCACCGGTAAGCCCGGGTCGATCGATCATATCCGAGAAAAATTGGAGGGTAGGGAACTGTCGGAACACGCGATAAAAGAGATAATCACCGATATCACAGAACATAGGCTTTCGGATATAGAGTTGTCCGCCTATGTTTCAGGTGTATATGCACACGGTATGAACCTTAGGGAAACGAAGGATCTTACACTAGCAATGATAGAGACCGGCGACAGGATCGAATTCGATAAACATCCGGTGTTCGACCATCACAGTGTAGGGGGAGTTCCCGGGAACAAGATCACCCTTTTGATAGTTCCTATAGTCGCCGCCGCGGGATTGATGATACCCAAGACCAGTTCTCGTGCCATATCCAGTGCCGGTGGTACCGCGGATATTTTCGAGGTGCTGGCAGATGTGACATTGAACCTATCAGAGATAAAAAAGATAGCCGAGGAGATAGGAGGGACCATCGCTTGGGGCGGAGCTGTGAATTTAGCTCCCAGTGATGATCTGATCATCAGGGCCGAGTATCCACTGCGGATAGATCCTTACTCCCAGGTGCTGGCCTCTGTCCTCTCCAAGAAGAAAGCCACCGGTGCGGAGTACCTTGTCATGGATATCCCGGTGGGACCTCACACCAAGGTACACGATCTGGAGAAAGGAAGAAAGTATGCTCGAGACTTCATGGCCCTCGGTGAAGAGATAGGCATCAAGGTTAGGTGTGCTTTGAGTTACGGAGGTCAGCCCATCGGTGAAGCCGTAGGACCGGCTGTTGAAGCAAGAGAAGCCATGGCCGCTCTGGAGGGTAAAGACGTCCCTAACAGTCTCATAGAGAAATCCACGGAATTAGCCGGTATGATACTCGAACAGGGGGGTATCGCGGAAGGCAGGGGTAAAGAGGAAGCGAAGAAACTACTCAGTAGCGGTAAAGCGCTGGATAAGATGAAGGAGATAATCCAGTACCAGCGGGGAGACCCCGATATCACATCTGATGAGATCGATATAGGTACCCATACCTACGAGATACTGGCAGTCGAAGAAGGTTACGTCGGTGAGATCAACAACCACGGGATAATCGAGATAGTGAGGGCTGCCGGTGCTCCTTATCACAAAGGAAGCGGTATAATACTGAACAACAAAAGAGGAGATAAGGTCGAAACTGACGAAGTGCTCTTCACCATATATTCTGATAACGAGAAGAAGCTCGAAGAGGCCGTTAAATTGGCACGGCACCTTAATCCATTATCCATAGAAGGCATGATACTGGAGAAGCACCCGGATTATCGGACCGTATGATGTCAGACGTAATGTCTCACTTCCACTGCCCCCCCTCTTTCAGCCCTCATCATCTCAGGTCCGGACATAACGGCCTTACCAACTCCTTTGAGTTTTCCTTCATTCGATAACACACACTCGTCACCAGGATGTATGTGTTCATAGGCATCTTTTACACCCACAGCGAACACGGTACCTTTGGGTCTGAAATCGTCTATCTCTACTTGATAGATCCCTTCATCGTTGAGTATCTCACCACCGTCTATGGTCAACGCTATCATCCCCCTTTGAGAAACGATCATCCCCCTCTGTGTACCTTCACACATTATCCGGTAGTTAGGATATCTACCTTTGACGATCGATCCATCAAGAAGTGCATCCGCCCCGGGTCCGAACTGAAACCTAGCTAAACAGGTAACGTTCTCTTTCAGATACCTTTTGACATCTCCACGATATCTTCCGACGAGTTCCATCAACCTATCGTTCAGGCGACCCAGTGCGCCTTCATCGGTTGGATGATCACCATGAGTGGTATCGAAACAATCCAGGTGTTCGGGTATGTAATCCATGTTAGCAGGTAGGTGTGAAACGACGTCAGTGTATCCACCTTTGGAGATCATCTTATCCACGGCCTCAACTATCATCTTCTTCTCGTCTTCAAACCATCTATGACTCACAGGTATATCGTAGTTCTGGGCGGGATAGAACAACTCCAGTTCCCTGGGTACCGCTCCCATGGGAGAAGTGAGTATCACTTCGTGGACCCTAGTCCAATCCGTTCCTTTCATTGAATCACGTATGATCCGGTGGGTTCGGGAATTGAAGTAGGGTTTAGATGAGGAACAGGGGAGCAGCAGAAGTACGTCTCTTTCCGGTGGGATGTAACGTTCACTCAGTCTTTTCTGAAATCGGACTATATCCGGACGGGATAATGATCCTCTAGTGCATGCGTAGATAGGACCGCCATCCACAGGAACTCCTGGGGATACTAGATCGTACCTCTCATCCAACCTCCTGAGCGCTTCCACCATCCAGGGTTCTGCAGAGACCCTCGATTCTACGAGTTCACGTATCCTGCCGTACTCTATGGCTTTTCTGACGAGTCCCAACTCTTCCCTTAACTTCCTTTCGTTGATAGATGGATCTCCCGGGAACCCCATCCAGTTGGACAGCTCGGCACCATGGGATGCCATGTATTCACAGTAAAGGGTATCGAAGATGTCTATACCCATATAAACAAGCAAAGCCAAATTCTGAGGTGCAGCGACCCCGGGAGCATAGACCAGCTTGTGTGGTGCTATCTTCTTACGGATGTTGTTTATCTTATCCACGAGTAGATCCGCCCGTCCTACCAATTCTGGTGCGTTACCGATCACGTATATCTCAATATCTGGATCGGGCTCTTGATCGAATACCGTTTGTATGACATCTCCATGCCCCTTAGCTTCGACCAAGGCTCCTCCGATGTACTCAGGATATGAGAACGTCGCGGGGATATCAACCTCCACTTCATCAAAAAATGATCTAGAAATCCTAAAAGGGCCTACCCTGTCTTCCCCCCATCCCAACACCGCTGGTAAGGTTATCTCTTCACCTTTTTCCTCCCAGGTACCCCTTTTGGCTAGCCCCCATCGATGAGTGATCTCTATCATAGGACGTTAAACACACTCCTCCTCTTAATAACAGTTTTGATAGAAAAAAAAGGAAGGGGGTTTTAGGAGCTGAGTAACCGGGATCGATCACTTCTTCATTATCTTCATCCAGCCACCGGACTCGTAGACGGCCAGATCGCGCTCTTTCAGTTTCTCTTCGAAATCGTCCCAGGGGATTACTTCGAGACGGGCGTTGTTCCCTTTTGTGAACTGGATTCCATCAGTTCCTTTTACCAGACCGGGTTTCAGCCCCTTCTCCGTTGCGATCTCCCTAGCTTTTGAGACGCTTATTTTTTTCATGGTCATGCTGTTGTCCTCCTTCGAGGTATAGTTCGGAATTCACCGAACCCAGGGGGTATAAAGGGTTATTAATATATATACCTTTCCCTAAATTCCAGTAATTTTTACCCTTATTCAAGGATTTTTGTCATATTTATGTCAGACACATTATCTTTAAAACGGTATGGATGATATCACAATAATAGGCAGGGTATGACAAGACAGAATGATCAGAATTCATCGGAATAGACCAAGTTTTTCGGTAGTCTCCTTTTTCCAGAATGGTACAACTTCTTTGATCCGGTCGATGCAGTATCTGCATGCGGCGAAGGCCTCCTGCCTATCTTTGGAACACACCATGATACCCACGATGTTGTCTCCCACCGAGAAGTTCCCACAGCGGTGGTGTATGACGATATCGGTGATATCGAAATTGTTTATCGTTTCATCCCGGACCCTTTGTAGTTGTTCTAGGGACATCCCTTCGTACCTCTGTACCTCGATTTGTTTTTTAGAACCCTCTTTATCGGCATCTCCCACGATCTCCACGAATGAGACCACCGCCATATCTGATAGGGTGATCAGATGCTCCTTCATATCTTCGAGGTCAAAATCTTCCTTACTAACGATTACCTTCTCATCCATGGACTGATCTCCTTGTAGTGAGTCCTAAAACCGAAGTCATGAATAAATCTATCGCTTACCCACGTTTCATGGGATACCACTCATGCAGCATGTTTGAAGACGATCGAATTTTCTTGAGTCCGTTCAACAACTATCACTTGATAGCGCTGCCTGGAGGAACTTTCCTATCGAGTTTGATCGGAGTACCTCCGACTTTGAGTGTGAGTCCGTTACCGTCATGTACACAAACCACTACATCGCCGTCATACTCTTCCTCATCTAAACATCTGTAGATCTCATCTGCCTGCAATTTACCATCTATGAATTCTGCAACAAAGAATTCGCGTCGATGAAAATCACCGAAGGATATCTCCTCAGCTCCATAGGTAGTATTCTCCACCTGATCTCCAGGTTCACCATCTGCTCTGAGTATGGACACCTTACCTTCATGTTCAGCTGCCAGAAGCATACCCTCGGATTCGATGCCTCTGAGTTTAGCCGGTTCCAGATTGGCTACCACGATCCCTTTCTTACCTTGAAGTTCATCCTTCTCGTAGTACGGCTTTAAACCTGCCACTAGTGTACGCTGTTCCTCGCCAAGATCCACCTTCAAAACGTAGAGTTTGTCCGCATCAGGGTGGTCTTTCACTTCGGCTATCTCGCCCACTCTGAGATCCAGAGTTTCCAATCCAGCCAAGATCTTCCTATCGGGGAAAACATCATCCAGATCGATACTTTTGTACAGGGGTTGTGGTTCCTCTATCTTTAGGCCCACTTCTATCGGTTCTAAGGCCTCATGCCAGCTGACCTCGTGCCAGTCTGTTTTTGATCCTAGGTACCCTCTTAGTTCATCCATGCTGTGTGGTAGATACGGTGTCGCTATAACTGAAAGGGCTTTCACTATTCGGAGTGCTATGTTAAGCGTCGTAGCACACCTACCACGATCCTCTTTGATCTCCACCCATGGTGCCCTATCGTTGAAGTAGCGATTTCCTTCACGGGACAATTCTAGTAAATGTCTGAGACCGTCTTTGAAGCGGCATTCCTCTATGCAAGTTCCGACCTTTTCCTCGGTCTTATGAATCAGATCGATTATATCCCGGTCCCTATCATCCATATTCCCTGCAGATGGTACTTCTCCGAACTTGCTGTAGGTAAAGGATAGTACTCTATGTATGTAGTTACCAAGATTGCCGACAAGTTCCGAGTTGTTCTTGTCCTTAAATCCTTCCCAGGAAAAGTTAGAGTCCCTTAGTTCGGGCATCACCGATGTGATGTAGTATCTGACTGCGTCTGCGTCGAACTGTTCGAGTATGTCTGGTAGGGAGACGATCACACCTCTGCTGGTGGAGAACTGCTCTCCCTGAAATTTCATGTATTGGTTTGCAGGTACGTTGTAAGGTTGGTTTAACTCCTCATCATATCCCATGAGTATCGCAGGCCATATGATGGTATGAAAGGGTATGTTATCTTTACCGAGGAAGTAATAATGATGACAGTCTGGATCCTTCCAGAATGTTTCCCAATCTTCTTCGTGTTTTTCTGCCCACTGCACAGATGTCGAGAAGTAACCTATCACGGCTTCGAACCATACGTATATCTTCTTGTCTTCGTAACCCTTGACAGGTACTGGAATCCCCCATCCCATATCCCTTGAGATGGGTCTGTCTTTAAGTCCTTCCTCCAGCCAACCTCTTGAGAAGTTTAAAACGTGATTCTTCCAAAAATCCTTATCCTCTAGATATTCCTCCAGCTTCTCCTGAAATCCGGATAGACGTAAGAAGAAATGTTCGCTCTCTTTCAATTCGGGCTCTCCACCGCAGAACATGCATTTCGGTTCGTGTAGATCCTGGGGGTCTAGTAAGAGTCCACATTCGTCACACTGATCCCCCTTTATCTCTTCTGTGCCGCAGCGTGGGCAAGTGCCACTCACATACCTGTCCGGTAAAAACCGAGAGCAGTGGGAGCAGTAGAACGTCTCCATCACATCCAGATATATGTGATCTTTATCGTAAAGTGTTTTAAAGATGTCCTGAGAGATCTCCTTGTGACGACTGTGCATAGTATATGTAAACAGGTCGAACTCCACACCTAGATCGATCAACGCCTTATCGTTTATACGATGATACTTATCGGCCAACTCTTTTGGACTAAGTCCCTCTTTCTCCGCCTGCACCGTCACAGGTGTACCGTGCTGGTCCGAGCCGGAAACCATCAGGACTTCTCTTCCTTTCATCTTGTAATACTTTCTGAATATATCGGGAGCTAGGTAGCATCCACTTACCTGACCGATGTGTATAGGTCCGTTCGCGTAGGGCCATGCGACCCCGATGAGTACCCGCTTCATGAGTAACCCCAAATAACTCTTAGAATATAAATGCATGGATTAGATAGGTCATCTGAATTCACTTATTGAGGGGGAAAATCAAACCTGGCCAGGTACATGTGACCAAAAATGATTTAAATATGATCTAGGCTCAATGATGTTTATGAAATCTCTAGAGTACGATCGGTATGGAGAGGAAAGCCTGAGGAAAGTGTTGAAGATCAAAACCAAGTTGAGACAAGCTATGGGTAATTTCCTCCGTAATAACGGTTTCTTAGAGATTTCCCCAGTCATAATTTCACCGGAAACAGATCCGCTTTACCATGCTACTGGTAAGGCGGAATTCGACTACTACGACGGTAAATATCAACTCACCCGTAGTATGATACTACATAAACAGATAGCACTACTCACCTCGGACAAGATCTTCACCTATTCACCCAATGTGAGACTCGAGCCAGTGGAGCTCGCGGATACCGGTAAGCATCTCGTCGAGTTCACCCAGCTCGATCTTGAGGTAAAAGATGCCACTAGGGAAGATATAATCGACCTTGGAGAGCGGTTGCTGATCCACACCCTGAAAGAAGTGAAAAAGGACTGTAAAGAAGAGCTGGACTACTTCAAAAGAGACTTGAGAATACCCGAAGCACCTTTCCAACGGATCAAGTACCATCACGCATACAACCAGTACGGAAGGATATTCGAGGAAGTCCTTTCACAAGAAAAGGAAGATCCTTTCTGGCTCATCGACATCCCCTCCGAGGAACGGGAGTTCTACGATAGGGAAGATCCGAGCAGGCCTGGAATACTGAGGGATATGGACTTGATCTATCCCGAGGGTTTCGGAGAGGCACTCTCAGGTGGAGAAAGGGAGCATGAACTAGACCGTATAAAACAGCGGATCACTCAGCAGGAACTCGACTTGACCAACTTCAAAAACTACCTTGAATTCGCAGAAAAAGGACTTCCTCCATCAGCGGGCTTCGGGATCGGTTTAGAACGTCTAGCCAGATATGTTTGCGGTCTGGAGGAGATAAAGGATACTTTGCTCTTCCCGAAGATTCCTGGTAAGATCCGGCTGTGAGTCTGCGATCACTATCGCTGGGACGGGTTCGATAAATACGATCGGATCAGATCGAAAAGTGATGCACAAAGCAGGGTAACCTATGAAAGCTCTAAAGGAGAGTTTCGCTCGTCGAACGAGTTCTCACCATGGAGAACATGATAAAGTAGAGCAATTTTCACCGCGTGAAAATCTGGCATCAGTCAGAATTTTCTTCGAAAATTCTCACTATACATTTCTCTGCGAGAAATGCAGACGCTGGAACTCATTACAATCGCTCCGCTGCTACATTTCTCTGTGAGAAATGCAGGCGCCGGGATTCGAACCCGGGCAGAGGGCTTGGAAGGCCCTAATCCTAGCCAAACTGGATCACGCCTGCAGTTGGGAACTAGGAGACGCTATCTCCTAACTCATATTAATCATTTTGGCCGTTCGTCTTTTCACCGGATATATCGGAGAAATAAAAAATTACCTGTTAGAGTCGATAGCTTGTCAGACACTTTTATCAAAAACCACCCGAAAACCGGTAAAAAAGGATGATTTACCGCCTTTTCCATCCGATACATTTTTATGATGCATCCAACATCTACCGATTGGAAGTGAAGTGCATGATCGGAGACTTCTTCAAAAAGAAAACCTCCAAAAGGAGTATAAAAGGCGAACGTTTGGGCTCAGAGGAATATATCGACTTAGGTGAATTGGTGGGATCTGTTGATTTCGGAGTGGAGGCAGACACGCTGATCAAAGTAGCAGAAGTACATCGTTACGAAGATATTCGGAATATCACAGATGAACTTTACAACGGTAACATACTTCTGGTTGATACTGAAAGCATAGCTGGGAACCAAGATGCATTGAGAAGAGTACACAGTGAATTGAAAGCTGTTGCCAGTGACGTATCCGGAGATGTAGCTGCTGTCGGACAAAACTACATCGCAGTGACACCTGCAGGTGTAGGCATAGATCGAAAGAAGATCAAACCGTTCTGAAAAACCCATTCACCCCATCTTTACCTTTCGGATATGACCCGGGCTATCTGGAATCGTCCATCCTCATGAAGTAGAGCGTAGTAGTTTTTGGTATGGTTGACCTGTCTCATCTTCACACATCTCATCCACAGTTGTATCTCAGTCTCACTGACATTGTGGTATTTTAGATAGATTATTCCGTCGGAGAGAAAATCTTCTCCATATTTACCGTAACGACCACCTTCTTCGTGTGACTCGGTGATCAAGAAAACGTTTATCCCCATCTTTCTCAAGAATCCGAAGAACTGGAAAAGGTTCCTCCTAGGATTATCGAACTCCATCAAAGAATACAGTGCGGACATGGAATCCAATGCGACGAATTCAAAACCGTCTTCTACCCTTCGGCTTATATACTTTTCAACTATCTTCATCCAGTTACGGGCCTTTCCGGCTTCGGTCTGTTCGAGTCTTATCTTGGATACATCGGCCACGAGGAAGTTCTGTTCATCCCACTTATCGATACCTAGACCCTCTGCCGTGGCTTCCAGACTTTCCTTTGACTCCTCCAATGATACATATAGAGCCTTTTTACCATGTTTTTTTACCTGCTTTGACAGTAAATTTAGGGTGATACTGGACTTGAACGTACCCGGACCGCCACATATCAAAACGATGTGTCCCTCGGGAACTCCGCCCTTGAGTAGCTCGTCAAAACCTTCGATGTAAGTCTGCACTCGTTGTTTCATCGAACCTGTATATCGGATTCAAATGTATAAGTTTATTGGATGTTCACCAAATCAATCTACCTTTTCGACCAAACCTTTTTCAGCATCGACCCTGAGAACATCTCCGGTATGGAATCGAGATATATCGATCTGGTCTATACAGGGTATATCTGCCAGTATCGCTCCGGTTGCAACTATGGTTTCGGTCTCCTCGTTGATTATCGCCGCGGGACCGACGCCGTTTTTTTGTAATCCGTATATCACATAGGAACCCACTGTAGAGCCTTTTCCTCTCGGAAATATCAACACCTTCCCAGTGACGCTCTCTCCTTCCAGTGGATGGCCTTTTTCTATCACCATCCCGGTCTCTATATCAACACCACCGTAGAATCCTATGGGTTCGGGGGAAACTATAGCTTCGGCTTCCACTTTTCCCGGCGATATCATACGCCCCATCTATAACACCTCCTTCAGAAGTGATTCTACAGAGTTGAACACGACCTTCTGTTTACAGAATCCGGGTAAATACTGTGCAGCTTTTCCAGAACTGCATCCCGTGATCCCGTATCCCATGGTCTCTATCGGTGAAACTACCATGCATGTGTCGGCGACTATCCGCCCACCTGCTTCCTCGATGATATCCGTGTATCCCATACGATCAGCGGCTTCCTTCATAACCCGAGAGGTACAGATCCACAGGGGTTTTTTCAGTGTCTTACCTTCGACCTGGTCCGCCGCTTTTCGTATCTCTCTGAGGGACGCGTGTGGGCATCCCAGTATAACTATGTCCGGATCTTCTCCAGTGTTCAATGTCTCATATGTTTCTCTCATATCATCTTCATCGACGGTTATCTTTTCCATGTCGGAAACATCCTGAAGATGGGCTTCCGGCGTCAGATCTTCTGCGTGATACAAAGCGACCGCACCTGAAGCGGCCATGGCCGCACCGAGTGCCTTCAGATCGTCTGTGGTCGCCCACGTTGGCATCCCTCTGTAATAGGGTATCTTACTCTTCACTAGCTTACCTATATGCCAACCAAGAGCTCCAAAATCCGCATCAGATCTTATCTCGCACTGGACATCGACAAGGACGTCCGGCCTACGGTTCTCATCGAGGTGAAGCCCGTAGTTAGGTGTTTTACCCAACACCGCAGCAGCCAATGCACTAGGTCCCCCCTCTCGATTCGTCCTTGCGGATATGACGGAATTGGCGAAGGATACCGCAGATGATTCCGACCATGCGATATGCTCTCGGAAACGAGGCAGATTACCTGCTAGATAAGGGGTGCATGTCGATGTGACCACTATGCCCATCTCTTTGAAAGCCTTCATGATCCGCAGCTGTTTTTCAGCAAAATCTTTGGGAAAACCGATCTCATCCCAATCCTCCAAGTCCATACCGGCAGGATTCAAAAAAGTGAGTACCGAGACCTTTGCTCCCTGGGATGCCATATCTTCCAAAAAGGCCATACCGGGATCTCCTACGGACTTATATGATACTCCTGAAACCTGAACTGAACCCACCGGGATCATCTTGTCCGCCCCGTATATATCTCCGAGACGGGTCAGCAAACGCATCATCTTTTCCAACACTGGGCCCTTCTCTCCTTCCAATATCGTTTCCTCTTCTCTGCTCAGATACATCTCATCAACTCTTTACAATTTTTTACGATGATATCGATCTCTTCTTCAGTAGCATCCTTTATGTGTATACCACCGACCACCACCGTTGTTTTTCCGTACTTATCGCATGCCTTCTCTGCTATCGGCTCCATAACAAGGTTGTCTTTGTGGCCTTCAAGGATCATACTTTGAATTTCTTTACCAGGTTCTTTTAACACCATACTACCAATATGAGGTGTTTCCCCACCACCTAGGATATACAAACGGTCCTCGCCGATCTCCTCTGATCTCAACCAAACCCGATATCTACCTTCACCGCAGGTAATCATCTACATCGACTTCCTCATAAGTTTCCTTCTTATACTTCACAGGATCGACGTCCTGGGGTATAGTGGCGTCCACACCCACTTTGGTGGTCTTTGTCTTCTTGCCCGTGTGATCACCACTCGGGTCCAGGGATGAACCCGGTTGGTTTGGCAGTACGACCAGATCCTTATCTCCTTGGAAGCGGGTCGCTATGGCCCACTCCACCTTTTTATGGTCGTAGATGTCCACGTCCTCGTCCACGATCACAACGTGCTTCATGGAACCATGTCCTTTGAAGGCCGCCTCTATGGCCTTTTTACCGTCCTCCGCCCCTCGTTTCTCTATCTGTACTATACCATGCAGCCAAGAACCTCCTCCCAATGTGATCAGCACGTTCTTACAGTTAGCCACTTCGGATACTTTATCGTAGATGGTCGGTTCCTTGGGCATACCCATCAAGTTCTTGTGTTCCATCCTCCCTGGGAGTAGCATCTGCCACATGGCGTCCTTCCTGTGTGTTATACAATCGACAACGAACACAGGTTCCTGACGTTCGATGTCCCTGGTCTCCGTTAGATCGACGAAAGGTCCTTCCCTATCCACATCTCTGATCAGCCTCCCCTCCAGTACGAACTCCGAATGAGCTGGTACCTCTAGGTCTTTTGTTAAACATCTTACCAAGGGAGTTTCGTCGAGCGTATTTGCGATCTCGAGCTCGTCCACATCCGACGGTGGTCCAAGAGAAGCGGCCACCATCACGGGCACGGAATTTCCCACACAGATCGCCATCTCCAGGTCTCCTTCGATATCATCGTAAGTCGTCCTGGTCTGTCGTTTAGGTATCAACCTTGCCGTGCACCTATCTTTTCCTACCTGCATTATCCTGTGATAGGAAGCGTTCCTGCCGGTATCCGGATCCTTGATCACCGCCACCGTCGCCGTACCATATCGACCTCCATCACCAGGTAGATGATGCAGCAGCGGAAGTTTATCCAGATCTACTTCATCACCCTTGATTACCACTTCTTGACACGGCGCTTCGGAAACCGTTTCACATTCGGAAGGTTCCCGAAGTGCCTCGACCAGTTTGGGCAGCAGCATCTCTTTCTTGGTACCCATACTCTTCGCTATGAGATCTCTGTTGGATGTTATACCTCCGAAGACGGGGAATTGGAACCCTTCCACATCTTCAAAGATGGTAGGTCTCTCCCTTAGTGAATTCATCACATTGGCCACTTCGTAATTATGGCTGACCCGCTTCTTGACCCGGTGGAGGTGACCTTCTTCCTCCAACATATCTAAAAATGCTCTCAGATACATGGAAGCAACTCCTATACTCCTATCTTCGTACGCAGTACCCTGAACCCTTTATCCTCTATGGCTTTGGCTACTTTTTCCTGCAGTTCCTCACCGGGTGTAAGAGCTACCATATAACCACCCAATCCGCCCCCGGTCATCTTCGCGCCCAGGGCTCCCGCTGAACGGGCAGTCTCTACGAGCATATCAAGATCTTCGTCCGAAACCTCGATATCCTGAAGCAGCGAATGATTTACATCCATCAGATCCCCGACCTTTTGGATATCATTAGCCTCCAGGGCCTCCCTTGCATCGTGTGCGAGTTGCCTTGCATCCTGGAATATCTCTTCATATCTCTCGGGATACTTCTCCTTTCTCTCCTTCACCCCAGCGACGGCCGCTTTGGTATTGGCTACCTTTCCGGTGTTCCCCATCACTATCTCCACTGGTTTCTTCATATCTACAGGTTCAAAGGTGTCCTCATCACCCCTCACGAACCAGATAAGTCCTCCATACGTAGAAGCCGCATTATCCACTCCTGAAGGAGTTCCATGATAGCCCTTCTCCCCTTCATAAGCGACCTCGTTGATCTGGTCGTCATCCAATCCCATATCGAAGAACTGGTTCAACGCCCTGGCGATGGCTGTGCAGGAGGCGGCTGAGGCACCGACTCCGGAGGCGCAGTAAAGAGTACCACCAAGGGTGATCTTTATGTTTTCATCTGGATCTATCTCCATGTGATCGAGTATCCTTTGAAGAGAATCCTTCTGATGCTCCAATTTTCCCTCTTTGTAACCGGGAGTAGCCGGTCTATCATCGATCAATCGAACACCACCCGAATCAGTACGTTCTACCGTAGCTAGTGTGTAGTCACCTATAGCTGAAACGATCGAGGGTATATCATAAACCACAAAATGTTCGTTGAAAAGTATACATTTTCCATAGCCTTTACCTTCTGCCACATCATCACCTCTGGTCATCATCTGCATGTGCTCAAAAAGAGTGAGATGTATGATATATAAATATTGTGGGCTTGGACAAAATCATGATATCCAGGAAGAGATATCGCTATGTTCATTCGAAACTGAGTCCACGTTTTGTGGAAGATAGTATGTAAGCTTTACCTCCGGCACCTTCTATGGCTTTTGACGTCTCCTCCGGCTCATCGGTCAGTGCTATCATGACCCCTCCTCCACCCACACCGGTGAGTTTTGCACCGTATGAATGTTCTCTGGCAGCATCTATGAGAGCATCGAGTTTTGGATGACTCGCTCCGAGACACGATAGAAGTCTCTGATTTTGATCCATCAGGCGACCCACACCCTCCAGATCTTCATCCTTCAGAGCCTGGTGTCCTTTCTGTACCAATACACCCATCTCCTGGACGATATCCTTAGCATAATCGCTGCGTTTATAGAACTGCCTTATCTTGCCCACCAATTTTCCCGTCGGAGAATGGACACCTGTGTTCCCTAAAACCAATTTTAATTTTGGTATGTCGCTTTCGTGTATGTTCCAGGTGGTTCCACGTTTACTGACTCCCCATAGATATCCTGGGCCCTTGGATGAGGAGATCACGACACATCCGCCTTGGGTTGAGGTAGAAGTATCGATGGGGCTGGCACCTCCCTGAACTTCGTATTCTACCTCGAAGGCGGTCTTCGCTATAGTTCCCTTATCGACATCACCTTTCAAACCAAACAAACATCCCAGGGAGGCCACCGTTACAGCGGCGGATGAACCTATCCCCGCCCCGCTCATGAGTTCCGTCGATGTGTATATCTCTAAGCTTTCATCGATCCCCAACTTAACCATGGCACGATCTAGGTAGTTCTGCTTCTCCGGGTCGAACACCATCCCGTTTATCGTTGTGACATCTCCGTGGGTAAAGGACATCTCACATCGAAACCGCTTATCTATCGCGATGGCTACTGCGGGTTCACCGTACACAACAGCATGTTCACCAAATAGGATTATCTTGCCCGGGGCCGAACACCGTACCATGGTCGCTAGTAGATATTTAAGGTACTTATAGCTTACCTTACAGATAGCTGAAGTCTGCAGCCATCTCTCTCAGTTTTTCTACCCTTTTCTCCATGGGTGGGTGAGTGGAGAACAGTCTAACGAAACCGTCTGATTTGAACGGGTTCACTATGAATAGCGATGCGGTTGACGGATTACCCCTTTTAAGAGGATTCCTGTTGCTTTCCGCCTGAAGTTTTTCAAGGGCATCGGCCAGTGCATTAGGATTCTTGCTAATTTTAGCTCCCTGCTCATCGGCGTAGTACTCTCTTTTTCGGGATATGGCCATCTTGATCACCATGGCACCGATGGGTGCCAGTATCAATGCGACCAGCAAGATGGGGTTGCCGCCCCTTCTCCTTCCAAAGAACAATTGAAACCAGGCCATCCTCGCCATGAATGCGATGGCACCGGCAAGGGTGGCGGCGACACTCATCACCAACATGTCACGGTTCTTTATGTGAGCGATCTCGTGGGCCATGACTCCCTTGAGCTCTTCGTCGTTCAACCGTGAAAGTAGTCCTTCAGTAGCTGCGACAACCGCATTTTTTTCGTTCCTCCCTGTGGCGAAAGCATTGGGGATAGACATAGGCATTATCGCGACCTTAGGCATCTCTATATCCGCCTCATAGGCAATTTGTTTAACGATATTGTACAATCGTGGGGCCTCGCTTTCATCCACTATCTT
>PUPH01000129.1 GCA_003553085.1 Thermoplasmata archaeon | reverse complement strand
GGGTAAGATGGAGACCGGTTTCTCACTCCTGGTTGATCTATTAGCCATAAACGGTGCAATGGAGGGATAGACTTGGCCAACGGATTCACCGGTAAGATACTGGAGATAGACCTTACCGATAAAGAGGTGAAGATCACAGATCTGGATATGGAAGATGCTAAGAAGTTCATCGGCGGTAAAGGGTTGGGCGCTAAATTACTGTGGGATCGGACTGAAGCCGGTACGGATCCACTGGGCCCGGAAAATCCTCTCATGTTCGTCACAGGACCTCTGACCGGACTCACCGCTCCCACCTCGGGGAGATACTGTGTGGTCACGAAATCACCTCTTACCGGTACCTTTAACGATAGTCACTGTGGAGGCTTCTTCGGACCGGAGTTGAAGAAGGCCGGATACGACGTAATGATTATAACCGGTAGATCCGAAGAACCGTGCTATCTGATGGTCGAAGACGGGGATGTGAGAATAGAGGACGCCTCGGAACTGTGGGGAAAGACCACCACGGAGACCACACTGGCACTCAGAGAAAAGTACGGTGATGATAAACTGAGGGTGGCCGGTATAGGACCCGCTGGAGAGAACCTGGTCAAGTACGCCATGATCAACATAGATACTCACCTTCAGAAGGAAAGAGGGGGACAGGCGGGACGTGGTGGTGCAGGTGCAGTCATGGGTTCTAAGAATTTGAAAGCGGTAGCGGTAAAAGGGACCGGGAAGCCGTCGCCTGCAAGGGTCGACGAGTTCAAGGAGGTTTCCGGGGAGGCGTACCGTATAACCCGTGAGGACGACTTCGTCCCCAACCGTACCAAGTACGGAACGCCGATCTGGATAAATCCGATGAACGAGTACGGGATACTGCCAACACAGAACTTCCAAAGGGCGACGTTCGAAGATGCGGAGAACATCAGCGGAGAGACCATGGAAGAGGAGATAGTGGAGAAAGACGTCAGCTGCTTCGCATGCCCTATACGGTGCGGTAAGCACAGCGTTGTAACTGAAGGAGAATATGAAGGTACCAGGTTAGAGGGGCCCGAGTACGAGCTGCTGGCCCTGTTGGGTTCCAACTGCTGCATGGGAGATCTCAACGCGGTCTCTAAAGCCAGCCTGCTGGTGGACGAACTGGGATTGGACGGTATATCCACAGGGAACGTGCTTGGATGGGCCATGGAGTGCTTCGAGAAGGGGATCCTTACCGAGGAGGATTTCGACGGATTGGAACCCCGGTTCGGCGAGGTGAAGCCTTACATCAAACTGGTGGAGATGATCGCAAACAGAGAAGGGATCGGAGATCTGCTGGCGGAAGGCGTCATGAGGGCCGCCGAAAAGGTTGGAGAAGGATCTTCTGATTTCGCCATGCACTGCAAAGGGATGGAGTACCCCGGATACGAGCCAAGGGGCTCTCCCGGCATGGGACTGGCCTATGCCACCAGCGACCGAGGAGCCTGCCATCAGCGGGCTTGGACGGTACGAGCTGAACTCGAGATGGACGAACGGTTCTCCGCAGAAGGACGGGCAGAACTGGTCAAAGAGACACAGGATGAAAGGGCCGCGGCCTATTCACTGGTCATGTGCGACTTCGTACCCTTCGGTGTGGACAGCTTCGTAGATATGTTCAACGCCGCCACTGGATTCGACTTGAGCGAAGAGGAGTACCTGAGATCCGGAGAACGGATATGGAATCTTGCCAGGATGTACGCCGTCCGGGAAGGTTTCGATCGGAAAGACGACTCCATACCCGAGAGGTTGAAGGAACCGCTTCCGGACGGACCGACCGCAGGAAACGCGTTCACCGATGAGATGTTCGACGAGATGCTGGATCAGTACTATGAGCTCAGAGGTTGGGATGAGAACGGAGTTCCCAAGGAGTCCAAACTGAAGGAGCTCGGCCTGGAGTTCTCCCTCTGATATTCGGAGATGTTAAATACCATAGCCACCTTTACCTGTCCACTGTTGAAAAAAAGAACTAATCGGTGAAATTATGGACGATATGAAAGAAATTCTGGATGCCATAGAAGAGATGGGGATACCCAGTCAGGACCCCAAAGACCTGCCAAGATCGAAGAAGAGTTTCCCAGACGGATGCCACTATCGGATGGAGATCTCGGGGATCGAAAGACCATCGACCCTGGAAGCTCTCATCGAGGAGAGAGAGGAACGAGACATACCTGTACACCGTCTGATAAGTACGGTCATGGGGAGTACCCTGCTGACCGACGACGAGCTGGAGGACTTCGCTCAGATGGCGGCTGATTCGGACATGGAAGTTATCATAACTCCCGGTCCCAGGGCCAGCTGGAACACGGGTAGGCAGATAGCTACGCCTGAAGGGGCACTTTCCGGTCTCAGAGTACGAGGTTCGGACAACATAGTTTACGCATTAAAAGACATAAAGAGATGTATAGACTTCGGTTTCAAGGGATTCCTGGTGACCGACGAAGGCATGCTATGGATCGCCGACGAGCTTAAGAAAAAGGGATTGATCCCGGATGATGTGACTTTCAAGGTTTCCATATACGCCGGACACGCCAACGCCGCCGGAGGTAAGGTACTGGAGGATCTAGGTGCTGGAACGTTCAATCCTATAGGAGATCTGTCCATACCGATGTTCGCTTCCATAAGGAAGGCAATCGATATACCCATAGACATACACATCTATCTGGCTGATTCCATGGGAGGATTCAACCGCTTCTACGAGGCACCTGACCTGGCCCGTGTGTCCGCACCGTGCTACTTCAAGATTGAGCCCGGATACGGACTAGCTGCCGGAGCAGGTATGTACAAGCCGTGGGTAGATGAAGGTTTCCTGGCTAAGTTCGCCAAAGAGAAGGTCAAGTACGCTGAGATAATACACAATATAATCCAGGAGAAGTATCCCGACCTTAAACTGTCAGAACACGGTGCCAAAGACCTGTGCATCCCCGAACCATAGAGGGGAAAACATGTCTAAAGGACTAGCCGGGGATATCTCAATGCTCAGGGGGGAACCCCCCCTGGAGTACCTGGCCAAGGCTAACCGCCTGGAAGCACAGGGTCGAGATATGGTGAGGTTCGAGATAGGACAGCCCGACTTCGATCCTCCTGAGAACGTTAAAGAAGCGGCAAAGGGGTCTTTGGACGAAGGTTTCACACATTATGTACCTACATTGGGGATACCCGATCTGATCGAAGCCATACAAGACGACATAGAGAAGAGCAGAGGGTTCAGACCGGACAAGGAACAGATAATGGTACTTCCCGGTGCAAAGCCGGGTATATTCTTTGGTTTGATGACCACAGTGGAGATGGGAGAAGAAGTGATCTATCAGAACCCGTTCTACTTCCAGTACGATTCTTTGATAGGATACATGGGCGCCAAAAAAGTTCAGATACCTCTTTACGAAAAAGACGATTTCAGGATGACTCCTGAACAGGTGCAGGAGAAGATTTCCGGTGATACTAGACTGATCCTTCTGAACTCGCCTCAGAACCCCACCGGTGGTGTGCTGAAGAAGAAGGATGTCGAAGCCATCGCCGAGATGGCTGAAGAGAACGATGCCTATATCCTCTCCGACGAGATATACAGCAAGATGTTGTATGACGGGGAAAAGCACTACAGCCCATCCTACCTTGACGAGTGTAAGGAACGTACCATCATAGTGGACGGATTTTCAAAAGCTTACTCCATGACCGGTTGGAGGCTGGGATACATGGTTGCCCCTGAAGAGATCATACACAAAACACACAACCTCTTTGCAGATGTTGGTTCATGTACGACTTCCTTCGTACAGAAAGGTGGTGTTGAAGCGTTGAGGAACGGACAGCACTTTGTGGACCATATAATGGAACACTTCACGAAACGAAGAACGGCTATCGTCCAGGGGCTGAACGAGGTCCCGGGTATGAGCTGTATATATCCAAAAGGAGCTTTTTATGTCTTCCCGAACATCAAGGAGACAGGTATGAAAAGTGAGGAACTGGCCAACTACATGATCGATGAAGCCGGTGTATGTTTGCTGCCGGGTACTTCATTCGGCAGTCAAGGAGAAGGATTCCTGAGGATATCCTACGCATCATCCCTTGAGGATATAGAAGAGGGGATCAGGCGTATGAAGACCGCTATGGAAAAGGTGCTGTGAGCAGTTCACTCTTCCTCTTCCGCGATCCTTTCCATCTCTAATTTATCCGCTTCCCTTAGCGACTCGAATGTACCTATATCGAACCGCTTACCGGTGAATATGTAGCCGTACATGGCATTACCGTCCTTCCTCATGAGTTCTATTGAATCGGTGAGCCACAGCTCTCCCTTCTTACCGGGTGTCGTCTTTCTGATGTATTCGAATATCTCTCCGTTGAGTACCATGAGTCCGGCTATATTGAGCCAGTGATCGTTGACCCTGTACGGCTCCGCCTCCTCCCAGGTGGGCTTCTCGATCATACCGTGTATCTGGTTATCTTCATCCATCTTCACCACACCGAACCTTCTAGGATCTTCAACGGGGTTAAGAACAAGGGTGGCTCGACTGTTGTTTCGTTTATGAAAATCGACTATGTGCTTCATGGTGTCGTAGGGGGTTATGTAGTTATCACCATACATCACCACAAAATCGTCGTCACCGATAAAATCATCACCGAGTGAGACCGCGTGGGCCGTACCTTTAGCTTCCTCCTGCATCCTGAAGTATATCTTCAAGCCCAAGCGCTTACCCGAGCCTAGATAATCCACGAGAGCGTGCTTTTTCCAGCCTACTATTATCAGAACGTCTTCGATACCGCCTGCTTTCAGCACTTCCAATACATGTTCGATGGCTGGTTTTTTCCCAACCCTTATCATCTCCTTCGGTATGGCGTCGGTTATCGGTTTGAGCCGTGTACCCTCTCCGGCTGCCAGTACTATCGCTTTCTTTACCATAAAGTTCACCTGATTTACTCACCCAACGTGAGCTCGCTTTTTAATTTTTTCCGGTCTATCATCCATATTATCAATGATACAGCAACCGCCACTAAGGCCGGCCACATATCTGTACTTAGATACAATCCGGGTGTGGGTGGTGAATAAGATGATACAGGCCAGAACAAAGGGTATGAGTAGCCGGAGGCGTTCAGTAAAAGGGAGTCCAGGAGGTGATGTGAGAGGGCACCGGCACCGATGATCGGAAAGGCGAGCTCATCGTTCACGAATTGTGTGATGATGAAGGCGACGATCAGCGATCCGAGGATGGTATGTAGTGGGAAATAGCTGAACGGTAGGCCCAGTCCCTGGATGTATCCAGGATCTATGATCAGACCGATCCTGGTGAGATCGGGTAACGTTGCCCCGATCATGAGTAGGGTCACGTGATGTTTTTCTATCCGATCGTATCTCCACGAGAGAACGGTGCCCAGCGAGTAAGCCAGCAGTACATGGGTCAGTAAGTCAGCCATCCGGTCCCTCCCGTTTCATGAATATCTTGCCCTCTCCGTCCCATCTGAACTGCCTGCTGATCCTGAACAGGATCCAAAGCGCCGCTACTACAGATACCGCGTACATGTAAAAGTAGTTGATGAACGGTTTTACGATGATCTCTGATGCCGCTATGGTGTTCTCGTCCTCCAAAGTACCGAACACCGTTACTCTATCGTTTTTGTTCGGTTCCTCGTCAGCCCCGGTGATGTAAAGCTCCCTGGTATCGTCACCGTGTTCGATCTCTATGATGAGTGGAGTCGTGGATACGACCCTTCCCCCCACCTCGACCTCTTGGCCAACATACTTTTGTTCATCCTTTATCAGATCTTCCGCTCTAGGGTATCGGTGTACATCGGGCTCCGGTTCAAGTGAACCGTACCAGACGAAGAGAGAAATGAGGAGGACTGTTAGTATGATGACCACAGCGAGTCGGTGTTTGAACGTAGCGAGCATCGGTTAAGGATGGTTTATTGAGTATTAATCTTCTTCCCTGAACGTGACACGGGAATATCCCATCTTTTTCAACCTGATGAGCGAACGTATCATACCGCGTGTGTTGTAAACAACCTCTTTGCCTCCCATTCTACGATAGTACGAGCGTCTTCTGTTCTCATCCCCTCTATTATATAATCTTATGTTGTTGTGAAGGTCTCTCAGGTGAAGATGTAACCTCAGCAGCTCATCCACCACCTCGGGTTCCAGGTGCTCTGAGTACCTTGTGTTCAGTATCCTCCATAGGTCTTCGGCTTGTTCTTGGAAGTAGCCGTCGTAACCATCGCGGAGATACGTATCCTCCAGTATATCCAGCATGTCTTCAGGGTGGATGGAAAGTAGTTCTTTGAACTTTTTATCCTTCTGCTTCCGGATGTCGGCCTCGATGGAATCCATATCCATGTTACCCCGGATATCCGGTTTGAACGAAAACATGTTCCTCAATATCTCATCCCTCAGTATGTTTATGCTCCTGGCCAGTATGTACTCTATCTCCTCCTTCACCAGGTTCCAACGTTTTCTTTTAGATTTGACCAGCATCTCGTCGATGATAACTATGGTGATGATAGCACCGAGGAGTTCTATGGTTATATCTATGCTGAAATCTTCATGTATCCTCCACAGCAGTCCAGTAGCCACGAAAGCTAAGACTATTATGACATATAGCATCCAGGGCCTATCTTTCCACTTCATCCGATCACACCGTAAGTAAAATGTCTTTTCTATGTTAAATAATCTTTCGACACATTAGAAGATGT
>PUPH01000108.1 GCA_003553085.1 Thermoplasmata archaeon | reverse complement strand
GTTCCATATTCCATCACTTCTAGATAATCGGAAATCCCGTCTCCATCGGTATCACGTAGGAAGGGACAGGTACCGTATTCTAACACCTCTTCACCGTCGGTGAGACCGTCACCATCGGTGTCTGCGTTATGTGGATCCAGGGATTCGGTAAACTCTATCGATACCTGTTCGATATAGACACCGAGATCATCCCCCTCTACTGTGAGTACCCAATCCAAACCGTCGTCGTAATTGTTCACAGAGCTATCTAGATCATATTCTTTCGTAAAGGTAAGGGTCGTGTAACTGTTACCACTGATAGTTACTTCATCGTAAAGCTCGATGTCTATCTGTTGAGAGCCGCAATAGGTCTTCAGACTGATCTCGTACTCACCGGAACCGCTGGTTTCTGTTTTTAGAGAGACATCTAACTCAAACTCATGTACAAGACCGCGTATATTGACGTCATCTACCCTCCATTCCTGTACGTCATAGGGACCATGAGAAAGTATATTGTTATCGGTATTCAACCTATTTTCGTTATTGATGGCAACCCTATCCTCCTCGTACAATTGGTAGTACCCCTTGGAGTAGATCATATAGCTCCTTTCAGATGTATCTGAAATCTCACCAGGGTCCTCAAAAGTGAGCAGTATGTCCTCTCCCGGCAGCTGCTGAACCCTCTGGGTACCATCCTCGCTCAGTGCATCGGTCACATTCTTACGTCCATGATGACCGTCCAATGTCGCTTGGATGAGTTCTGCCTCCCTTACCAAGACTCGATTCCGGGGTAGAGAGTTTGCGATGCTTATAGACTCTAGGTATATATCTCCGTCGTTATAGATCATCATCTCGAAGCTATCTAAACCATCTCGTCTGTGATGATATATCTCGTCAACGATGTAAGAAAGTGGCAGAACTATATCTGAAGCATGATTCCGCGGGAACACTTCAGCATCTTCGAACATACTCCATTCTATGGAGATATCTTCAGCCGTGATCCCCACGTCTATACCTGACTTTAACGAGGGTGGAAGGTTGATCCAGTTATCAAGGTTATCACGAGATTCGTAACCCTGTCCTCTGATTATAAGGACTTTGTCTCTGATCTCTTCCATGCCCATACCTTCGAAGTCCAAGCTTATACTGGAACCATCTCTAACCCGGGTTGACTCATGATTAGATCCTAACAACACCGTCCCACCGGGTAAATCCTGTGCTGATTTTATAGGGATTGGTTCATCATAGAAAACCATCCTTCCTTCGGGCGTGGTTCCCATGTGGTATCCCTCAGGATGATTGATAGCGTACAGCCCGATTCGGTCGAAGTGATTCCTTGTGTTCTTGAATTCTTCCACTTTTAACCTAAGTTGCCCGTCCACCGAAATTAGATCTTTTTCAAGCACATAATGGTCCTCGACGATACCTCTTTGATACTCAGATGCTATGAGGAGGTTGTTGTCTCTAACATATTCTCTACCGTTCCAGGGAGACACATAAGGACATCCTCCTCCCCAACCACCACCATCATCGTCGTCGTCATCGTCACCACCACCGCAATCATCATCGTCATCATCATCTTCCTCGTGGTCATATCCCTCGTTGAAATAAAGATGATACATCTCCTCATTTTGGATCCTCAGCTCTAATTGGTCTGCCAGACCATCTCCGTCGGAATCTATCTGCCTAAACACCGTCGATCCATAGAATGCCACATAACTCAGATATTCGGGTCCATGGACTCTTTCACCCTCTTCCTCCTCCGTACTTTCCGCATATACTGAAAATTTATTAGATGAATATTCATCGGCCGCCCTTGTCCAATAACCGTTCCCATCCATTGTGGATGCTCCCTTACAGATCACCACAGCATTCTCTGTGTCTAGAGTTATAACGATATGTTCTCGTGCTGGATTGTCTACGCCGAAATTATGATGTTTGTATCGATTTCCCACAACCTCTACTCCCATCCCGTTTATCGTGGTTGGATTGCTGTAAAGACCTTCTATGGCTTCCAGAGCGATCCATCCGATCTCCTCGATGTGATCATCTGAATCACTACCTGCAGCCTCCTGTTGTATCTTGAAATATTCCTTTGTTAGTTCACTGACGCTGGTCGTCATGAAATCTTCGTTATTGTAGGTGTTAAGACTGTGTAACAATGCGGGATAATCGTCGAGAAGAGTGTATTCATGAAATACGGGGGAAAAATCCACGCGGACACCTGAGTATTCTTCTCCATCATAGTGTGTATTGTCGGTGACCACACTACCAGCTTCGACCAATATACCCTCACCAGAATCGTCATTGATGGTATGAACACCTTTTTCCATGACCATGTATCCGATCTCTTCTTCTTCATGCGTTCCACCCTGAGGTGTGTGCATGAATATCTCACAGGAAGTACTCTGTACATTCCTGACCCTGACTTCTACTGAATTGTCTCCATTCCGGGTCATTATATATGCTACCACTACTGGATCTAAGTATTCCCCTTCAAAATCTACCACCGTATAATACCCGTTATCCACGGTGTTTTCTACTGTCACTTTCCCTACTTCACCGATTATATCTCCTTCATCGTTGGAAAATATCTCCTCTGTAGAGTCAGCTTTTACATCCTCTGTGAACAGTCCGTTCGTCGTCATGGATATAAGAACGACGAGCACGATGGTTATCGTTGTCACCTTCCATTTCATGAGAAACGGCGTAGCGCTACCATATATTTATATTTTTTCAATATATGTATGCATGTGTGTGCAAGTATGCACATCTACGATCACATGACCATATGTACTGTATATATCACCGTCTTCGCATCAAGATGTCCATAAAGTTGACCAGATGTGATGCGATGGACGGGTTGTTGGTGTACCCGCAGGCTTCGAATCCAGGGGAAGCCAGCAGTGCTCTTTTACCATCGCTGATTATGTCGGTGGCGATCAGGCGTTCCCTGCGCTCCACCGCGGCCCATTGCAGGACCTTCTCCCCTGGCTCGGTTATTATGGTCACCTCGACGTTCCTCTTACCCAGTGATTGAAATTCCTGCTCCAGTGCGTACAATATATCGGAAAAGCTCGGAGAGGAGATTATGATCTCTTCATCGGTCTTCTTGAGGAACTCGCTTATCTTTTCGATGACCTTCTCTTTGCCATAGATGGTGTAAACGACCTGAGGCTCTCCCTTCTCGGAGAGCACTTCGTACAGGGTGTTCAGTCGGCCAAAAACTTCATCCAGTTTAGATGATAGTCTGGCCTTGATCTCCAGGGGTTCCGCCGGCCGATAGACCCTTGGTCTGCCTTCGGTCATTATCACGTATCCCATCTCATGGAGTGAGTCCAGTGCTTTGTAAACCGAGGTGCGGGGTAGATCCACGGTGGAGGCGATGGTCTCGGCATCCGCTACACCATGGGCTACCAACCCCGTATATGTTCTAGCCTGATAATCTGTGAACCCGAACTGTTGTAGTCCTTCGGAAACAAGGGAGTACTCCTCTGAAAGTCCCTCATCTTTGTGATTCGGCTGCATTTGTAGCACGATGCGCTACAAAATATTTAAGTCTTTGTTCTATCCTTGACTCACCCGATAATCATGATAATACAAGATTCAGCTTTGGGTAAAGGACTCCCTAAAATAACTCAGTCTTTGTGTCCAGAGTGCAAAAAAGTCATCCGTGCTAAATTGAAAGAAGAGGACGGAAAGGTGGTGATGTATAAGAAATGCGGTGAGCACGGTCAATTCCAAAGTGTTTACTGGTCCGACGTCGATATTTTCATGAAAGCGGAAAAATGGGCCTTCGACGGCATCGGCGTAGAGGACCCTGCCATCAAGAACGCGGATAGTTGTCCGGACAACTGCGGACTCTGCAACCTGCATCTCAGTCACACGTGTCTTGCAAACTTGGATCTTACCAACCGCTGCAATCTACAGTGTCCCATCTGTTTTGCCAACGCCAACGCATCAGGGTACGTTTACGAGCCATCTTACGATCAAGTGGTCGATATGCTCAAAACGTTGAGGGAGCAAAAGCCCGTACCAACTGCGGCGGTACAGTTCTCAGGGGGAGAACCCACCGTTTACCCCGATTTTTTCAAGGTGATCAACGCCGCTTCGAAGATGGGATTCTCACAGGTTCAGATAGCCACGAACGGTATCAAACTCGCCGGTAACCCAAAGTACGCACAAAAGTGTGTGGACAGCGGACTACACACCGTGTACCTACAGTTCGACGGATTGAAGGAGGATAATTACCTGCAAGCCAGAGGAAAGCCTCTGCTGGATGTTAAGATGAAGGCAATAGAGAACTGCAGGTCCACAAAACCAAGACCTTTGGCCACGGTACTGGTACCGACGATAGTAAAAACGATAAACGACGATCAGGTGGGAGATATACTCAACTTCGCTATAGAGAACAGGGATGTGATCAGGGGGGTCAACTATCAACCGGTGGCATTCACCGGTCGAATATCTCAGGAGGAGAGAGAAAACCAAAGGTACACCCTTTCCGACCTGGCCATCGATCTAGAGGGACAGACAGATTATCTATCCCGGGAAGACTTCTATCCAGTTCCCTTCGTAACACCGGTCTCTCAGATGGTATCTGTGCTCAAGGACGACCCGAAGGTCGCCTTCACATCACACCCGCACTGTGGCCTGGCCACCTACCTGGTCATAGATGACGATGGGGACGTCACACCCATAACCGAGTACGTTGACGTGGAAGGCATGATGGGGAGGATGTTGGAGAAGGCTGGAGAGTGGGACACGTTCTTCCATAAAACCGCATTCAAAGTCGGTGGGAGGTTGAAGAGCGAAGACAGCAAGAGGAAGAGTCTCGTTAAAAACTTCAACAAATACTTCGGTGAATTCATGACCGACAAAGAACTCCCCGGTGGGCTAACCATGGGTCAGCTGATGAGCGATCTGATGAAGAAGGGAGACAAAAAATCAGTCGGAGACTTCTCGTGGAGGACCATGTTCGTCGGTGGAATGCACTTCCAGGACGATTACAACTATGATATCGAACGTGTAAAACGATGTGTCATACACTACGCCGTACCCGATGGAAGAGTGATCCCCTTCTGTGCTTATAACGGGGGTCCCACCTACCGTAAAGAGATAGAAGAAAAGTACTCTATACCGCTGGATGAATGGAGGAAGAGGAATGAGTAAACCATGCATAGATCTGGACGCCTGCATGAGATGCGGTGCGTGTGTAGGAACCTGCCCTGTGAACGCCATGTTCTTGAAAGAGTACACTGTAGAAGTGAACGACGACTGCACGTCGTGTGGCCTCTGTGAAAAGGTCTGTCCAGTCGGTGCGGTGTCCCTTGGAGGTGAATGAATGTCTGAAAGTTTGGAATACGACGTACTGGTCATCGGAGGAGGGCCTGCAGGAAGCACAGCGGCTCGATACGCTGCAAAGAACGGTGCAAAAACATTGGTCATAGAGAAAAGACAGGAGATCGGTTCACCTGTGAGATGCGGTGAAGGGGTTTCCCTCTCATGGCTGGAAGAGCTGGAGATAGAGGATTACAACCGTTGGACGGCGGCCAGGGTCAAAGGAGCACGTATCTATTCACCCTCGGGACACATGCTGCAGATCACGGAGAAGATGGCCGGCGACGAAGTTGGTGTTGTGTGCGAGAGGGATCTGTTCGATAAGGACATGGCCAGATTGGCTGTAGAGGCCGGTGCCGACTTCATGATGAAAACGTACGCCGTTTCATTGATCGAAGAAGACGGAAAGTTCAAAGGTGTCATGGCAAGAAGGATGGGGAAGGAGCTAGAGATCCGTGCAGAACTCGTGATAGGAGCGGACGGATGGGAATCCCAGGTCGGTCGATGGGCCGGTCTTTATGAAGCTATCCCACCAAAAGACATCATGACATGTTTCCAGTACCGGATGACAGGGATAGAATTCGATGAAGATTACACTCATTTTTACCTGGGCAGTGAAGCTCCCGGAGGATACGTTTGGGTATTTCCTAAGGGACCAAGAACAGCCAATGTGGGGTTGGGCATACATATGTCCTCACTAGATGGGAGTAAAACACCCAAGGATTACCTTGACGAGTTAATCGCCTCCCGTGAAGAGTTCAGTAAGGGAGAGCCTGTAGATATGGTGGCAGGAGCGGTGGCGGTCACCCATCCACCGGAAACGGTCACCGTGGACGGACTGATGTTGGTTGGAGACGCTTCTAGGGTCGTTGACCCCATGACCGGAGGAGGGATCGTCAACGGTTTGAAACAGGGTAAGATAGCCGGTGAATTCGCCGCCCAGTGTGTTAAAGAAGGACGCTTTGACAAGGAGTACCTGCAGGAGTACGAAAAAAGATGGAGAGATCGCTTAGAGAACAGATTATGGCGTAATTACATGGCCAAGGAAAAGGCTACAACCCTTGACGACGGAACGTTCGATAAGTTGATCGATTCTCTCTCAGATATCGAGCTTGATCGAGTCAGCATAATGGCCATACTTGAAGGTGTGCAGAAGAAATATCCTGAGCTCATCAAAGAGTTCGAAGATATGCTATGAGGATCTGTCACGGTAAAGAAGAAAGGTGTCTATCGTTCTTAGGACGGACTCTGCCTATCTGTGCCAGGTGCACAGGGGTTTACACAGGTCTGTTGATAGGAGCAGTGATAGGGGTACTTACTAACATCGAAACCTCCGCTATGACCCTATTCTTCCTGACGATTTTTTTCTCTTTACCCACAGGCATAGACGGTTTTACTCAGGAGTTACTTGACC
>PUPH01000010.1 GCA_003553085.1 Thermoplasmata archaeon | reverse complement strand
GTCCTCCACGAAGGCCGGATACATCTGAGGATAGCCCGCGGCTACTATGCTGACCACCACGATGAATATCAGGAAGCCTTTCCAGCCCTTTCTCAAGTCCATCAACATGGTTTTACCGAACATGTTTGACACCTCCTTTCCTATCTCCAAGTTCTGTTTTGCATATCATGTCATCACCCGGGCACATCCTTTTTCTCGAACAACATCACGGCGGCGCCTATTAGCAGCGCAGATAGTAAGAACAACAAGCCCACCTGCGTCCAGTTAACCGCTTCACCGTAGAACAAAGCCTCGTGATCCCAGTAAGAGAGCACTGTGAAATCCTTCAGGTACTCCATACCACTGGCCATACTACCCACAGTATCCAGTCCGAACTGTATCAATACAAAAAGAAAGGCGAAGCCCACCGCCTTCTTTGAGTTCTCCAGGTAAACAGCCGCAAGGAAGGTAGCGGATATTATGACCAGGAAGACAGGCCACGATAGGACAGTAGTATTAAAAAGGGTTGATGCCGAAACCGTGTCCAGTTCACCCAGTGAATACACCGATGCAACCGTGATCAGACCCACCACTACCAAGAGCATCAGCGAATAGAGTGAAACCGTTGAAAATTTTTCCAGTAAGTACTGTCTTCTAGATATGGGCTTGGTCAGCAGTATGTCCATACGCCTGTCGTCGTAGTCCTTGGAAACACTGTTCACAGAGATGTAAGCGATGTAGATACCGATGAGCAGTATAAAGAATACCCCCCAGAACATGGAGAGTACGCCCCGTAGATCGGAGTAATCCAAACCTATGAACTCTATCAAACCTTCGGCCCTATCGAAGTTGGTCTCTATTCCGATGAATTCACCGGTACCATCGCTGACGGCAACGATTACAAAATACATCTCGGGTATCTCGCCGTCCACCTCCTCGAGTCTAACGGTATGAACGGATCCCTCGATACCGTGGATCTCGTTCGGAACCAACATACTGGGTGTGGGCCCCATCTTGAGAGTATAATTGTCCGCGGTCTCCACTTCATCCCAGGAGAGTGTTACATCTTGATATCCGTCACCATCTTCTACCTCTATCTCGATGTATTCAGACCCCTTTAGATCATCTTCGAAAGCTCCGGCCACCGAAGGGAACGCCTGTACAAAACCACCCACGATGAAAGCCATCACTAAGATGAATACCAGGTAACCCCGCCAGTTGCTCTTCAACTCCATCACGATGGTGTTACCGAGGTTCATGTACCACTGCCTCCGCTGGAGTAATACGTTAGGAACAGCTGATCCAAGCTGAAGGTCTCCAAAGACATGTTGATTATGTTCTGTTTGGAGATGTTCTTTATAACCTGGTCCAGGTTGCGCGTCACTATCATGGTCACCCAGCGACCTTCTATCTTTACGTCCTTGACACCGTCGATCTTGAATATCTCAGGATCCACTCCGTCGTCGAACTCCACCACCAGCTTCTTGCCCATCTTTTCTTTGAGGGAAGATATATCTTCCACCACCTGAAGCCTGCCTTTGCGTATTATGGCTACCCTGTCGCAGACCTCCTCCACCTCGGCCAGTATGTGGGACGACATGAATATGGTCTTGCCGTTCTCCCTCTCCTCCCGCAGCAGGTCGTAGAACTTCTGCTGCATCAACGGATCCAGTCCGGTGGTCGGTTCATCCAGTATTATCAGGTCCTGGTCGGCCATGAAGGCCTGGACCATCCCCACCTTCTGCCGATTCCCTTTGGATAGCTCACCGTATCTTCTATCCATGTCCAGATCCAGGCGTTCTGCCAGTTCGAGCATCTTACTCTCATCGGATAGTCCGCTCTGGGACAACAAGTATCTCAGTATGGTCTTCACCTTCAGGTCGTTGTACATGCCGAAGTCGCCGGGAAGGTAACCGGTCCGACGGCGTATCTCCAGTGAATCCTCATGGGAGTCCAGACCGAATATCTTCACCTCACCTTTACTCTTCTGAAGGAGGTCCAAACACGCCCGGATGGTTGTGGTCTTACCGGCACCGTTGGGACCCAGGAAACCCATTATCTCTCCGGGATACACCTTCAGATCCAGGCCCTCGATACCTACCACATCGCCGTAGTACTTACTCAATCCTCTTATATCTATCACAGGTTTTTTTCTCATATCAATCCACCTCTGTCGGTAAGAGATCGCCCATATCTGCGAAGTAGTCGTCCCAGAGTGATGTCAGTGCACCTTCCTCGGCCTCCAACAATAGTTCGACGAACCGTGTTTCGGCCTTGAGGAATCCCATGACCTCCAGAGGATCTTCCATGTACTTCTGAACCATGAAAAACCTCCCGTGCAGCCAGAACTCTACGGACTTCCTTGGATAGGGTGTCCTGAAGACACCTTCGTCCACACCCTGCTCCACGATCTTCGCTATCTGCGTGGACATCTCACTGATGGTAGTGTCCATGTATTTAGAGAGCAGCAGTGTTTTTTCCTCACCTTGGAAGAGTTTGATCAAGTAGTTCTTCTGTTTCTTGCTCTCCAGGGACTCCAGCATCATCCTTCTGAATTTTTCCACCCCGGTCAGACCGGGTGTATCGGCGATCTTCCGTATGTTCTCTCCGATCTCCTCGGCCAGCCTCACCACTATGGCATCGACCACAGACTCCTTGGAATCGAAGTAATGGTAAAAGAGACCGTGTGAAACGCCCAATCTGTTAGCTATGTCATCCACTGACGTACTCTCGTAGCCACGATCAGCGAACAACTCTTCGGCGGCGTCCATTATCTCTTTTTTTCTTTCTTCCGGTTTCTTGACGTTCCTTACCATCATTGACTGACAGTCAGTCAATAATATAAATAGTTTTCGTTTTCTCACAGATGACCTGAAAAATTATGCCGGTATATCGCTGTCCTGGAACAGAAAAACCGTAAGGAAAACCGATACTCCGGCCACCGCTACCAAGAGGAGTAGATGCAATGGATACACCACACCATCCAGCAGCACCGAGTTGTAGTCCCAGTAGTAAGAGATGGTGAAGGGCAGAACAGGTTCCAAACTCTCCACCATGTGGCCGGCCATGAACAGGGCGTACTGTATCAGTATCACCGCAAAGGAGCCGCCGACGGCCTTCCTCGAGCTTTGAGTCACCACGGCGAAGAGCATGGAGAAGGCGATTATCACCATCAACATAGGCCATGAGATCAGAAGGGATACCAAGAACTCCCAACCACCGGGTTCTCCCACGGCCCTCACCGACAACATCAGCATCGACCCTGATAAGGAAACTAGGATCAGTGTGAATAGGGCCAGTGCGGAGAACTTCTCCAGGATGTACTGTTTCCGGGGGATAGGGGTGGAAAAGATAACATCCATCCTCCTCTCCTCGTAATCCTCGGTTATGCTCTTCACGGATAGATAAGATAAGTACACACCCACCAGGAGTATCCACCAGCTGTACAGCTCGACCGACATAAAGCCTTCCATCTCCTCGAAGGTGACGTCGGCTCGACCGGCGGTGAACATCCGGTAGAAAGCCGTGTCCATGAGCTCCTCCATGGGATCGGTGGGTTCGACCGTGGAAGCCATCCCAAGAGGCATCTCAGCGGAGTCGTTGGTCAGGTATTTTACGGCGAAGTACCTGACCTCGTCCTCGGGATGTGGAATGGTGGTACGATTCATGTCGGTCCTGTTCACCTCCCGGGACATCATCATGTAAGGATGACGGTCCTCGATGACCACGTATTCAACGGCATCCTCTACCTCCACCCAAGAGAGATGTATGATCTCATCTTCGACCTCCAGGTGTACATACTCCATACCTTCGAGTTCCTCCATCTCCTCCTCGAAGGCTTCGCTGATCACCGGGAACAGCTGTGCCATACCGGCGGATATGATAACTACCACCAGGATGAATATGGCGAACCCCCTCCAACTTTTACGGAACTCCATGAGTAGAGTTCTACCCCACACTCAGGCCACCCCCGTGTCCCTTTTCCTTTGTAAGTATATACATCTCATGATATCACGTCGGTATGTCTTTCTTTTCAAATACATAGTGAGCCAAGAGCGTCAGCAGTGCGGCAATGAAGAACAGCACAGCTATGTCACCCCAGTTAGCACCTTCCCCGTAGAGTATGGATTCGTGGTTCCAGTATGATATTATGGTATATGGTTTGACGTACTCTAGGGCCTCCGCCATATCCCCCACCAGATGAACTCCGAACTGGAAGAGCACCACTAAAAATGAGGTCCCCACCGCCTTCTTGGAGTTCTCGAAGTAGATGGCGAACAAGAAGGATACTGCGATGATCACCAAAAAGATGGGCCATGAAAGCATGGTCCCAAGAAAGATCGCCGAAGCCGGTAGAGTATCCAATTCACCCAACGAATAGACGGAAGCTATGGTGACCAGTGCGGATACCAGCAGCAGAAAGAAGGTGTAAGCGGATATCACCGTGAACTTTTCGAACAGATACTGCCTGCGGGATATGGGATTGGAGAGGATAACATCCATCCTCCTCTCCTCGTAATCCTTGGATATGGTGTTCACAGATGCATAGCCTATGTACAGTCCGATCAACAGCACCCACCACATGCTCCAGAGCACGGATAGAAATCCACGGATATCGCTGTAATCTATACCCATGACCTCCTCTATGGCACTCTTACGTTCCACGTTGGTATCCATCCCCACGAACTCCTCACGGACCTCTTCATCTTCCACCACCGCCAGCACACCGAAGTACCACTCCGGTTCCTCTTCGAGCGGTAGAGTGATGGTGAAACGAGTATCTTCTATACCCCTCTCCACATGGAAAGGTACTATCATCTGCGGGCTTCTACCCACGAACAGGGTGTAGTTCACCGCTCCAGGGTGTTGGGTCCAAGATAGGTTGACCACGGACTCATCTACCACTTCTACCTCCACGTTCTCCGCTCCATCCAGGTCCTCGTCGAAGGCTTCGGCTACAGAGGGGTATATCTGTGTGAAACTAGCACTTATCAGGATAACCACTACCATGAAGAGGAAGTACCCTCGCCAGCTGTTCCTGAGCTCCATCAAGATGGTATTGCCGAACTTCATCCCTGGCCTCCGCGTGAATAGTATGTGAGGAAGAGCTGATCCAAGCTGAACGTCTCCAGAGACATGTTGATCACGTTCTGTTTTGATAATTTTTTGATCACCTCATCCAGGTTTCGTGTCACTATCATTGTCACCCAGCGACCTTCTATCTTCACGTCCTTCACACCGTCTATCTTGAATATATCCGGATCGACGCTGTTCTCGAACTCCACCACCAGCTTCTTGCCCATCTTATCTTTCAACGAGTGTATGTCCTCCACCACCTGTAGATGACCTTTCCTTATGATAGCCACCCGGTCGCACACCTCTTCCACCTCGGCCAGTATGTGAGAGGACATGAATATGGTCTTTCCTCTTTCCTTCTCTTCTCTGAGGAACTCGTAGAACTTCTTCTGCATCAACGGATCCAGCCCGGAGGTGGGTTCGTCCAGTATCACCAGATCCTGGTCGGCCATGAAGGCCTGGACCATACCGACCTTCTGACGGTTTCCCTTGGAAAGCTCTCCGTACTTACGGTCTATGTCGAGTTCGAACCGCTTTGCAAGTGACCTCATACGGGAGTCGTCGATTATACCGCTCTGGGACAGTAAGTATCTCAGTATGGTCTTCACCTTCAGGTCGTTGTACATGCCGAAGTCGCCGGGCAGGTAACCGGTCCTACGGCGTATCTCCAGGGAATCTTCATGGGAGTCCAGACCGAATATCTTCACCTCTCCTTTACTCTTCTGGATAAGGTCCAAACACGCCCGGATGGTGGTAGTCTTCCCGGCTCCGTTGGGGCCAAGGAACCCCATTATCTCCCCGGGATACACCTTCAGGTCCAGGTCCTCGATACCGACCACATCGCCGTAGTATTTCGTCAATCCGCGGATATCTATCACAGGTTTTTTACTCATCATACATCCTCCTGGATGATCTTACAAAGGGGTACGGGGCCCGCCCTAGGCCTTCCTATCAATTCTTTTACACTCCTTACCACAGATCCCACTGATAATTAATTGGGCAAAGTCCTATATTAAACTTTTCTTGGGCACATGTGGTAGTCATACCCATATAGAAAACACGAAAATTAACATCATGATTGGGACTATTTACAAGCATTTACCTAGAGTCCTGAGTTAAAAAAGGAATGAGGAGTAAACATGAAGACCAAAGTGATGATCATAACATCCCTGCTGGTGCTGTCGGTGTTTTACGGCGCAGCCTTTACCACAGACCTAGCAACGGGTGAGTACGGGATAGAAGAAGAACACGAGATAAGAGTGATGAAACCGCTGATAAGCGTACCGCAGATACGAGAGAGGGGGCAGACGGTGGATATATGGGTGAGGAACCCGAACGCCGATGCCGACACCATATGGGAGGCGTCACTATCCAAAGAGTATGCAGGAGGTCATGTCCAGGGATACGAACTGGACATAATCGGTGCAGACGAAGCCGAGCACAGACCGGGTGAACATAATTGGTACGTGACAGCTCTCATCCCGGAAGAAGCGAAATTGGAGCTGTACGACCTGGAACTGAGCGATGGTACGGTGAACACAAAAAGCATACAATCGGTATCCGTGGTGGAAGAGATATCCGACGAGTTCAACTTTGTAAAGATCGCGGATACACACATAGGCGCCACCCACGGAGAGGGATCTATCACATACACCAGACGTTTCATAGATGAGATGAATCTCGTACGTCCCGATTTCATCGTGCTCACCGGCGACGTATGTGATAAAGAACCGACGTGGTGGGCATCCCAAGACCCGTACC
>PUPH01000012.1 GCA_003553085.1 Thermoplasmata archaeon | reverse complement strand
GGTGTCGCCCATGGATTGGGCTTGGATGTTGAGGAAGTGAAGCGGTTGGCGGATATGCCTCAGGAGGAACGGGTCAAAGAGACCTGAGATGGTGCAAGTTCAACTTTGGGTTTGAAGCTGTTCACGGTTGATTTGCCATTATCTAATAAAATATTGAATATAGTATATATACTACCACACCCATGTGTTCTTTGTGGTAAAATGATAGGGAACAAAAAAGAACCCGGGATGAGCCGTGCGGGACCTTTGGTAGGGATGGAAGCTGACAGAGAGAGGATGCACTTCGAGTGAAGGCCTATAGGGATCCGGTGTGAAACAACGTACATTGGAAAGGTATTATAGGGTGTGGATGCATAACCATCTCGATGAAAGGGACCGTAAAGTTCTTCAACGATGTCAGGAACTACGGATTCATCGAGCCCGACGGTGATGCAAAGGATCATTTCGTACACCGGAGCAGTATCATAGGCGATTACTATCTCGAGGAGGGGGATAGAGTGGAGTTCAAAAGTGTCCAGGGCGATAGAGGACGTCAGGCCATAGAAGTGCGTAAGATCGAAGGATGATCATATATGTGATCGCGATAGACCTATCTATTTTGGTGATGAACGCTACAAATGGTGTTGAACTCAGTCGGTTTTACATGGAGACTTGGATCACAATGCATCCTATGTTCAAAGCGGCCAGGATCTAAAGATAATATCCACGAGGGGAGGTCCAGGCGAGGATCGGTAGAACTGCAACTTAGTATAAACCTGGCAGTGTGCTGATGATCCTTCACCAAGACGGTAATCCAATTATTGGCGAAGGTTACCCGGTTTCTGACTAAAGGAAATATGATGTTCAATGGGTATATAGACCACCGAATCATATCTTTATATGGTTCCGATATGTTTAGGTGGACCGAAACTTTATAAACTACTATATCTTTACCATCTCTATATGGTCACCGAATTGGATAGTAGTGGAGGAGCGTTCATCCCTATCTCAAGCAAACGTGGTGAGAGCATGGACAGAAGGGTGATCAAGTTCATCGAAAAGCTGGGCTGCCACTTTAGGTCTTTTGGTGATATGTATCACAAAGCGTTCTATCACGATATCATCGAGAATGAGCTGGAATTAGCGGAACTTGAGAAGGATGCAAACATCATAGTCGTAGGCTGCGGCCCGCTTCCTATGACCGTTCATCACCTAGCGGAGAAGGGTTTCAACGTCACCGGTCTAGACAGGGATCCAAGTGCTATACGGTACTCTAGGAAATTTTTGGAGGATGTTGAATTTATATTGGACGAAGGGCACGACTTCGATTATTCAGATTACGATGCAGTTTGGATACCATTTCACGTGGAACCCAAAGACGATATCTTATGTAAGATATTTAGAGACATAAAGGTGGACGGAAAGGTCGTTTATAGGGTTCCGAGAAATCATCTACAGTATTTTTACAGATCTACGGATGCTTCACTCTATACCAAAAAACACTGCTGTGTTAACCAAAGTGTTGGAAGAAAATCGATAGTTGCTGTGAAGGAAAAAGAGTGTACACGAAGATGTGGTCGAAGGAAAAAATCACGTAGAAAATATCCTCATAACACTCTAAAAACGATGAAGATCGGCGAGGCGGCAACGGTTCGATCCTGTCCCGACCATTCCTGCTTGAACGCACTCGGTATCAGAAAGGGAAAAAGGATCAGGATGGAAAGCAGACAGCCTTTCGGAGGCCCGCTTTTGGTCTCGATCGAAGACCGTAAGGTGGCTGTAGATCCTGATATCGCGTTTAACATAACGGTTTTTTGAGGTGGATATTTGGATATACTGTTGATAGGCCCACCGAACGTCGGTAAGAGCGTTATTTTCAATAGATTGACCGGTTTAGAAGTGGGGATGGCCAACTATCCGGGAACCACCGTCGATTATAAAAAGGGAAAGGCGTCGGTTGGTGGAGAGGAATGCCATCTGATCGACGTTCCCGGTACCTACACTTTGGATGCATCTAATCAGGCTGAACAGATCGCCGTCGATATGCTCGAGGACGATCCCGGTGGTGTGGTGTGTGTTCTCGACGCAAAGAACCTGGAGAGCAGTTTGTATTTACTACTACAGGTGTTGGAGCATGATATCCCTACCGTTGTCGTAATAAATCGTGTAGATCTGATAAAGGAAAGGCTTGACGTTGAATATCTTTCCACGATCATGGGGGTACCGGTGATCAAAACCGTTGCTACTAAGGGGAAGGGTATTGAAAAACTGAGAGTCCTGATATCGGAGTTGATAGGAGGGGAGATAGCTCCCGGTGCTAAAGAGACGAAAGCTAGTTGGGAGCTGGCTGAAGATTTGGATAGAAAGGTGAAAAAGAAGGGTTTAGGGGAGGGGAAAAGCAAGAAGGGCCGCTGGGGTGATCTTTTAGTGAAACCATTTCCAGGTATACTTCTAGCGATAGTCATAATGGGTTTCATGTTCCTATTGGTTGTAGGTGCCGGTCTTGCTATGAGACGGTTCATATTCCTCCCTATATTCGATCTGTACGTATTTCCGCCGATAGTTAGTGTGGTAGAGCGTTTCACATCAGAGGGTGCGGTCCGGAACATACTGGTTGGTGAATATGGGTTCCTGATCAAGGCCATAGAATGGCCCATAGGCCTGGTACTGCCGTATATAATTTCATTCTACACTGCTCTAAGCATACTGGAGGACAGCGGCTATATGCCACGTCTGGCTGTTCTCCTGGACGGGCTGTTCAACAAGATGGGACTCTCCGGTGCGGCCATAATACCTCTATTACTGGGATATGGGTGTGCCATACCGTCCATAATGTCCACAAGGACCATGGTTGGTAACAAGAAAAGGGTGATCGTATCCGCCATGGTCTGCCTGTCGGTACCGTGCGTTGCCCAATCCGGTGCATTCATCGCATTGCTAGCTGAGCGCTCTATCATGTTGGTATTTGTGGTTTTTTTGTTTTCACTGGTAACGGCGTTCCTCTTCGGCCTGGTCCTTGGTAAATTATTCAAAATCAAAAAGACGCCTATGATACAAGAGGTTCCGGATCTTCTGGTTCCCGATTGGCGGATGTTCGGAAAAAAACTCTGGATACGTGTAAAGAACTTTTTGACCAACGGTGCACTGCCCATGATATACATCATAGGTGCCGCAGCAGTGCTGTTTGAAACAGGTCTCCTGGATCACGTGGGCAGGCTACTGGAGCCCCTTGTGACCGGATGGTTGGGTCTCCCATCGGAGGCATCAACACCTCTTATATTGGGGATTTTCAGAAGGGAGCTTGCGGTACTACCACTGTTGGATATGGAGCTGACCAATCTGCAGTTGTTCGTGGGTGCGGTGATCGCACTGTTTTACGTTCCGTGTGTGGCAGTTTTAGGGATGATCGCAAAAGAGTTCGGTGCTAAGGTATCGGCCGTTATATTGCTTTTCACCATCTTTTTCTCCATGCTGATCGGCGGTTTGATATTCCAGATAGGAGGAATCTTACTATAGTTATCAGGTCCTCAACGCTCCTGATACGGAAGTTAAACTGAAAGGCATCTTCACATCTCCTTTTTTGATCAAATGCATCGCCGCGCCTGTGGAAAGGACAAGTGGGAACCAATATCTTATGGAGCGGGCTAGAAGTGCTATAGCCATCCCCTCGGAGAACAAAAATCCGTTCAAACTCAATATGACGGCCATGCTCCCTTCGAATGTACCCAAACCTCCAGGGGTGATGGGAAGCATGCTCACCATATAGGCGATGTAAGTGATCATTATGGCCAAGGTGATCGATACCGCGATGTTCAACACATATGCGGTCAGGTAGATCTTAACGGGATACATCCCCCAGACCACCAGGGATATCAAAAATAGTTCGTTTCTTGCTTTTTTTGAGAGAGTTTGTTTTACCTCCGCCGCTGCTGTTCTAAGAAAATCCACAGCGGAAAGGATCTTTTTTGGAAACGTATAGTTGTTTTTTTGGTCATCCTTGCCCCAACTAGTGTGCACCAAAACGATCATGGTAATGATGATCGATGTCAGCAAGATAAAAGAAACATAAACCGCGCTAGGCAGATTGTAAGTTATGGATGCCGCCAGTAAAGAGATACCACATATGAACAGAAAGGGTATCAGTGAAACGTATTTGTGTGCAAGCAAGGTGGTGGTCAGCCCTTGGTATGATAAATTGGTTTTCTGCTTGAAGAGATAAACCTTGACTGCCTCTCCGCCCAGTTTCGACGAGGGTGTAACGCTTTCCACGAAATTTCCTGCTAAAAAGATCATAAAAACTTCGGCGAAGGGAAGTTGTTTTCCCAGTAGATTATGCCACTGGTATGTTGTAAGCAAGAGAGTGATGATCTGTAGTAGAACCATCAGTATCAGAAAGGGTATCAATATATAAAGGTCGACTGCTAACAATACTTCCTTCAAACCGTCTATACCCGTATAAAATACAAATCCAGTGAGTAGCAAAATACCTATGATCCACAACAAAATTTTCTTGTTCATGATCTCAACCGTATAACAAGGACCTATCGAAGGTAGGCATCATGTGATCCACTTGTCCCAAAGGAGTATATGGTATGGAATCCAGCCCGTAGGATGTTTCCAGAGACTTTCTGGGGATGCGCATCATTACCTTCTTCGGAAGCAAATTTTTCAGTACCTCTGATTTCGGCTCCACATGTAGGGCCAGAACGGCTATGTCGAATTCGATGGGTACCGTTTCCTTACCATCCGCTTCCAATACCTTTATACTTCCTGAAAGCCCCAACTTATCCACTAGATCTGTAGCATATTTAACCGCCTTCGGGTCGTTATCTACCGCATAGACTTTGGCACCGGTAGATTCCGCGATATATACGGCTGTGAAGGGTAGAGAGCCGCAGCCTACGTTCAGGACGGTATCCTTTGAAGAGATGCCCGCCAGTGATATCTCCCTACGCAGCACCCTGGAATAGGGTAGAGAATAGAGACGGAACAGCGACGGGTGTTTGTGCAGGAATTTTTCCAATGCACACGTGAACCGTTGAATGTATTTGTTTTCATTCATCGAACTTAACAGAGATGTAGTGGTTTATAAATTTTAGGCTAACCTAAATCACATGAGTGGTATCACGCCGTATCCTACCTATATATGTATGCATTAGATATCCTGGATCGTATTTTAGAAGATTTTACAGTATCATGGATATCGGATCGAAGATCGCGGTAACCGATACGAAGATGGATGCCGTCAGTATGCTCACGGCCACAGACGGGATGATCTTACTTCCCGATTTTCGGTGTATCAGGACCGAGCAGGTACCGATCATCACGAAAAGTCCCACTGCATAGGGTATCATGTAATATGAGCTCATGGCCAGTAAGCCAGCCGCGACCATGATCGTCACCACGTATATGGATTTAAACGAAGAGTATAGAGCTATGGATCTAGCGGTCGAGAGCTTACCCGGTTCATCGTTATCTAAAAGATCAAAGAAGAATATGTTGTCGACCGAGAAGAAAAAGAAAAGGATCACGGCGGTCAATATGAAATACACAAAACGTGTACTAATGAGGGTAAGGTTCAGATAATGGTCTGAGACGAAGACCCTCACTATGGCCAGCAGAGTGAACCCGTATATCCCTCCATATATGTAGTCCGAACCTGAATTTGTGAGATATCTTTTGATGCTTTCTTTCAGGGGGCTCTCGATCCTCTTGCGCAGGAGGTATGCAGTACCGAGAAAGCTACCACCCAAAATCATGATGTACATGGCGGTGTTGGTGGTGGGAAGCAGTAACAGGGGAGAAAAGATGATGAAAGCAGGGATGGTGAACAGGAATGAATACAAAAAATGATCTCGACTCAGTTCGAACAGGTCTGTGTTTACCCTTGTTTTATCATCACCTCGATCTCCGTGTACCAGGTGTATAAGGGTCATGGATGCGGAGGCGGCGGATAACAAACCGATGATGGTGTATATGTTCATCCTGGATGTTGCAACTCGTCCTTCATGGACACCATAGGGATCTGCGAACCATCTGTTTATCTCTCTGTGGGTTGAAGATGCCCAGAGAACGGTCAGATGGTCGGCGTTATCTATCACACTGATCTTGGATGCGGTCCCGTCGGTTTCGTATCTTCTGTCGTACTCCACATGGTCTTCCTGTAAATCGTGTCTTTTAGATATCACCCGTCTGTTCACCTCCGGAGGGAACAAGGTATCGTATCTGGCGGATATAATGAGAAGATCTTCCGGTCTATCCTCTTCTATGAAGTCATGCTCCACCGCCGGCGCTATACCGACCATACTGGTGAATGAATCGTCCTCGACGCAGGCACTGAAAGCCGCTCTACCACCCATGGAATGACCTATGATACCGTACTCGCCATGGATCACATCGTCCCTGGCATCCAGGTATGTTTTTACCGCCAGTATATCTCTGGCGAGTTCATACGTGTTCTCAGGCGACCCCGTGCCCAGGGTACCACCGGATCTACCGTGTCCTCTGAAATCTAAGTTGGCGACCACGAAGCCGCTTTCGGCCAGAGTCAGGGCAGTTAGATGCATGCTCTCTTTGCTGGCGGTGAAACCGTGCCCCACGATCACGCCGTATTTCGGTGAATCGTTGTTTTTCGGTTCGTACACATCGTAATATATGGTCACGCCGTCTTCCGTCGTCACCGTCCTGTTCCGTGTGATATCCACCTCTGAATGTTCCCTCGAGATACCGATAAAACACGCTCCGCTGACGATCAAAAATATCGTCAACAGTATAACATATCTGTATCGTGCTTTATCGAGCATGTTCTTCATCTTTCTTCTATGGACTAAGATGTATATGTGTTTTCACTTTGG
>PUPH01000043.1 GCA_003553085.1 Thermoplasmata archaeon | reverse complement strand
CCCCGCACAGTTAGGTGTAAACGATAAAAATTATAACGGATTAAATACTTTCAAAGAACATGTACTCGATAGTATACACGACGATAGGAGATATGGAGGATGCCGAGAAATTAGCTAAAACGCTCTTGAAAAAAGAACTCATCGCCTGTGCCAATTATTTCGATATCCGTTCTACATACCCATGGAAAGGTG
Organism: Thermoplasmata archaeon; assembly: GCA_003553085.1. Classification (GTDB taxonomy): domain Archaea; phylum Thermoplasmatota; class Thermoplasmata; order Halarchaeoplasmatales; family Halarchaeoplasmataceae; genus Halarchaeoplasma. Next base: position 6,791 of record PUPH01000043.1, on the reverse strand, counting down.
AGGTCACGAGTGGATCAGAAGTTGCTGTGATCCTTAAAACCAAAGAGGATCTCGTTCCCCAGTTGATAGATACTATCGAAAAGGTACATCCATATGAAGTACCGTGTGCCATCGAGATCTCCATAAAAGATGGGTACACACCTTACCTGGATTGGATCGACTCTCAAACTCTTTGATCTAAGTATCTGATAGGAGTATCAACCATCCTTAGCAGCTTCTTAGCCCATCTTAATTTGAGTTTCTTTTCCTCCTTATTTTTCCCCACAGGGTGATCGAGATCCCATCCATTTAGCAGTATCTCCCGCGCACCAAAGTGATCCGCGATGAAAACGGCTCGATCCCCATCGGTAAAACCACCGAAATTATACACTCGATCAACTGGCTCGCATTGGCAGGTGGAGATCACATGACCGGTGAAGCGGGTGGCCCATCTTTCGATAAGATGCATGTTGTCCCCGTGTGCATGGATAACAGTAGGAGTTCCTTCGATATTCATATCCAACTGCAAGTCTGTGTTTCCATCAAGATCAGTTACCAATAGATACGGCTCGGCACCCCTATCTTCACAGCGAGATGCTGCGGAACCTGCGACGATCTGAATGTCACAATAAGGTTCTTCCATCAAAGGGCCCTGTATCTCTACTGTCTTCCCCTCCAATCCGTGTAAGATCTCCAGATCATCGCTGCCCCTGAGCCTCCCCAACAATATAGCAGATTCCAGGTCCTTCTCCTCAGAGTATCCAAAAAAATCTATTATCTCATGATAAACAGGCTGCCATCTTTTCCATTCCAACTAAATCACTCACCTTCTTCCTCCTCATCTTCACCATCTTTAACAGCTTTATGGGTCAATCCACCGAGGATAGCTATGGATAGTCCAAGAGCGATGTATATGGCAACCATAGGAAGAACACTGGTGACCTCTTCACCGTAGATCATCCTTTCGATATAATCGAAGGTTCCCCAAAGTATGAACGTGATGGCTAGAAGAGATGTTACGATAGCCCAGAATGACCGTTTTATCTTACTTTGGGTCATATACATGTGTATCACCTGACCAAGCTCATGTATCAGTACGCCTCCGATCCACCACCAGATCACAGATTGGAAGAATGTCAGGAACAATATAAGGGGAGTTTCATCTTGCATATCCATTATGGCATCCCAGCCGGTGGCTCCACCCGCTAGCACGACGAATATACCCACGATGGTGAAGGGGAGCCAGACCGCGGCGGTACTGATGGCGTTTTTGAGGTCCTGGTAATAGTTGTAAAATTTTCTATCTAGGTCGTGTATGCGTCCAAATATGTATAAACCTAATACGAAGGATATCATCACGATCCCGAATCCTGATAGACCTGTCAACGCTTCACCCCCTCGTATGGCTAGGTCCCAGGCTAGACCTATCAATCCGAAGAAGCCATACACGATGAGTGCCAGTGATATCGGTAGTAAAATTTTCTTTTTAGCCTTATCTTCTTGAAGAGTCTTCACCAGCATGTAATATATGTTCTCTACACTCTCACTCTGCTTTATGTAAACGGTTTTAACATGAGATATGTTCACCTTGGATGATACGATGGGGATGATGTATTCATCCTCGGCTCCATCCGATATCATTATCACCGAGTCCGCTTCAACTATCTCAAGCACTCCGTCTAGCTCTTTACTCAGTTTTAGGTCGGATTTGTATCCGATACTCTGGGAACCACATACCGTCGCCACCTCTACATCTTCACCGTCCTTTTTGAGTTCATCATAAGTGGATATGGCTGAAAAGATAGAGTTGGTGTCAGAATCTTCTGGATCTTCAAGCCCCAGAGCTATCGCTGCCTCGAGATTTGCTTTTCTACCGATTATAGGTGTCTCAAGCCCGGTTTTCGAACCGATATCGTCGTCCCTATCAACACATAAGATGAGTGTCTTCATCTTGCTTCTCCTGATGGTCATATAGGTAATCGAGCATGCTTTATTTATCATTTGCTGGTGACTGACGTACATTCCGTTAAACTAATATCCATCGAAAACAGTATATTCCCTTAGATGAAAAGAAAGATAAGAAGGGCAAAGGATGAAGATCTACCTGAATTGTTGGATCTGGAATTGGGTAGTATGGGACCCCTTTGGAGGAGTGAAGATATCATCACAGACAGAAGGTCCTTAGAGGAGTATTTGAGAACGAGCTTACGTGATAATCGTATGATGGTGATGGAAGAGGTGGGTGAGATCCGCGGATTTCTACACTCATTCGATTATCGTGACATCGTGAGTGGTAAAAAGGTCCGGGAGATAGTTTCACTAGTTGTTCACGAAGATCACTATGGTGAGGGGATAGGAGGTGAACTGATCGAGAATGAGAGGGAGCACAGCAAAGAAGAAGGTGTGAATATCTTAAAGCTTGAAGTTTTGTCATCGAATGAAAAGGGTATAAAATTCTATAAAAATGCAGGTTTTGAGGAGAAAAAAAAGGTTATGATAACTAAACTCGATGACCGATAGCTTTCAACATACTTATATACCATACACACAGTTCAAAAGCTTGATGATAACGATTATCGGTGTCGCCCACGTATTCGATATCAAGGACCGTTTAAGAGAAGAGATATTCTCGAGGGATCCAGATGTAGTGGCCGTAGAATTGGACAGAGCCAGATATCACGCATTGATGGATGAATCATCCCGAGGGGGGGCACCGTTGATGTACCGAGCCATGGCACAGATACAGAAAAAGATTGGAGACAAATACGGAGTGCAGCCTGGAAGTGAGATGAAGGAAGCCGTGGAAGCCGCTCGCCGTATAGGGGCGGCTGTGGCGTTTATCGATATCCCAGCGACCTACACATTTAAACGATTGATGGACTCCATGAGCATGAAAGAAAAGGTTTATTTCTTGGGAGGTATCATCGGGGGATTATTTGTGGGGAAAAAGAAGATTGATAAAGAGATAAAGAGATACCAAGAGAATGAAGAGAGCTACATGAAGGTGGTGGAAGAAAACATGCCTTCGGTATCAAGAGTTCTGATCGATGAAAGGAACACATTTATGGCAAAACATATCATCGGCCTGGAAGAAAGGTTCGAACATGTTTTAGCGGTGGTGGGAGACGGACATGTTAGAGGTTTGATAAAAGAGCTAGAAGGCGAAGATGTAAAAGTTATAAGACTGAAAGAGGTCATGGAACCCGGTGATAAGAGCCAGGTAACCTTTTCTTATGAATTGAGATCTCAGTAAGTTTTTTTGTCGATATCATCGTAATAATCTTGATAGAGGTCGTACTCTTCCTTACCCTTGGGTGAAATACATACGGCGACCCATACCGCCCCGATGGCAGCTTGTCCACCCACCACAAGGATGGTCAGATGTTCTTCCACACCCCAATCATCCTCCATGAACCGTATTCTTTCGATGTCTTCTAAGCACAATTCACAAAATTCAGTGGGTGGCTCCTCGGAATATCCGCCCATTTTTATCTCTACCGAGGCAGACATAACACATCGTCCAGCCGACTCATCACAGTGGTGTTCGTATTCATCGTCCTCATGGTTCGACTCATAGCCGATACCGACCAGACCCAATATATGGCCGAATTCGTGGATCAATACCGATGTTTCTACATCCTCCACACCAAGGTTGGAGCTGGTGAGAGACACCTTGTGGATCGTTTCCTTAAATAGAACCATATACTCCCCACCGTACGATAGACCTAATACGTTCGGATTTTCAGCCCATTCGCCGTCCAGATAAAGCACGTTCAGGACCATGGTGGAACCTTTTCTTTCATAATGACTATAGCTATCGAAAATATCCTCTATGTCATGCCGATGATACTCGTTGATCCCTAAGCGTGGAGTGATACCATCGCCTACCACATCTACTACACTATCCTTATCACTTAGTTCTTCGATGGTGGTTATAAGTGATTCCTTTGATCCTGGAGAGGGGGGGTATCCGAGAACATAATTGTATTCGATGATCAGCTCGGTGTATCTGTCATCACGTAGATACATCTGTGCATACTCGAAAGATGTATAGAAATCACCCCTCTCCCGAAAGAATGCAGGTAGGTAAATGGAAGAAAGGACGATGAGCAAGACGGTGAAAACCGTCACGATACCGGCATAGATATTATTACGTTCCAGTGAACACACCTCTTATCGATCTTGTAACTGATCCCGTTTCAGATCATCATATAATGTCGCAGCTGCCTCGGCACCCTGGGCTGCTGCCGTTATAGCTTGTTTGAGTGGAGAATCTATAACATCGCCTGCAGCGTAAACCCCTGGTACGGAAGTCCTTCTTTCTCTATCTGTCTTTATATATCCGTCAACAGTTGATACGCCTAAGTCTTCGGCTAGTTCTGAGTTGGGAGTAGAACCGATCTCGATGAAAAGACCATCTAATTCGATGACCTTTTCCTCGGACCCTTGTTTGATGTCTATAGATCGTAGTTTATCAACCCCGTTCAGAGAGATGACCTCGGTTTCGAACATAAATTCGATGTTATCCTTATTTTCTACCTCTTTGATCCTTATGGGTTCTGGACGGAAGAACTCCTCTCTGCGATAGATTATGTACACTTTTTCTGCATACTCCGAGAGTATGAGTGCAGATGCTAGGGCGGAGTCACCGCCACCGACCACTCCGACTAATTTTTCACCATAAAAAGCAGCATCACAGGTTGCACAGTAACTAACGCCTCTTCCCGTCAGTTCAGATTCCCGAGGTAATCCTAGTTTTAATCTTTTCGTGCCAGTTGCTAACACTATTTTTTTGGCGGCATACTCACCACGCTCACATCTTATTCTGAACTCCCTATCATCCCGTTTGATCTCATGTACGGTATCTAATTTTACATCCACACCCAAATCCTTAACCTGTTCCCCTAACCGGTTCATCAATTCCATGCCGCTTATTTTTTTGTGAGAAGGAAAATTACACACTTCGAAGGCCTCGGACATCATACCTCCTGGCATTTCACCGACTACAAGGGTTTTGAGATTGTATCTACCAGTGTAAAGACCTGCGGTGTATCCCGCAGGACCAGTTCCTACTATCAAAACATCATACTCTTCCATGTGGATGTATTTCTGTAGGGTCTTATTAATTTTTTTGGGGGGAAACGTTAGTAATGAGGAAAAAAATTTATAACAAAGTTGTTCTTTTATAGTGTAGGTTTAGACATGCACAAGGGAGATGATATATGGAGGGAATACTGTGCACATTTCGAAAAGGACTTTTCCACACAATTAGAAGAAAGTGAGAGCATATTAAAAAAACACTTTAAACGATGGACAAGAACGAAAACAGCTAAGTACATATGCTCCGGGGATACGATATTTTTAGAAGACATCCCAGTCACAACTTATGAGGACTACCCGATACTTACAACCTTTGGCAGGCGTGTTGAAAATATACTAAAAAAGGATCCAAGACCGAAAGGTCAAACATGGTGGCAGTACTATCATTCACACCGGAACAAGATCGGTGGTATGTTGAAAGGGTGGTTACCATACGAGTACGGCATCTGTGCAAAAACAACCGGCTCCCTGGGAAAAAGTAGATGGTATGCTCATGGAGTACCGTTCGTGACCAATATGCGGAGAGAAGCGGTCACGGGCATCGCATTGGGTTGCAGTGAAGAATGGGGTACTACAAAACTCGGATACGGTGACACGGTGTTGAACATGGGGGTGCCCATTCCTTACATGGTCGGACACGCCATGAGGTTACTGGATGAAGAATTCAACTGTTTTCCCCCCATCGAGATAACGGACGAGATCAGTGACATGACTAAGAAATTGAACCTTATAATCAGATCGATAAAGAAAGGACAAAATATCGATGTGGCAACAGCCATGGCATCTACATTCTACATGTTTTCACAGGCTGTGGTAGCCCCAGAGGAGTTATATAAGGAATATTATCGATCGATGAGACCTGGGCTCAAAAAGATAATACTTTATATACTATACCTCAAAGAGAAGTTATCACATCGAAAGACTGAAAAAGCAGGTGATGTCCTCTCCGTAAAGGGATTATGCACTGCGGGATTGGATGCTAAGCTGTACTCAGAATATCTCAAAGAACAATATGGAACCTATCCCCTTAACATGTATGGCTCGACGGAATATGGCATAGTTATGCACGGTATGCCGGACAGAAGAAGTGATCTGATGCCTTCTTTAAGATGTATGTACTTCGAATTCCTAGATGAAGAAGGAGAACTCTACAGGATCGAAGAATTGAAGAAAAATGAAGTCTATGAGGTCCTTGGAACACCTTATGGAAGTATGCTGTTCAGATACTCTGTTGGAGACCTGTTGAGGGTCATCGATAAAAGGGACGACGGTATGCCGATATTCACATTTGAAGGTAGGAAAGAGAATCTACTGACCATAAGAGATTATATGACCATCAGTGAGAGTATGGCTTTCAAACTGATGGAAGAGGCAGAATTAAAAAACACGGATCGATGGCTGATAACGAAAAAGTTTGATCCTGTGGAGAAGATCCTGGTCTTGATGGAAAAGGATTGGACATTCGATGAAGCCGCGGCAGAAGAAAGGGTTTTTAACGCTCTGAACAGATTATCCCCCGAATTCAGGGATATGATCGAAGATTTCGGTATAGACACCCCGAAGCAGATAATCGAGGTACGTTATCTTAAAAAAGGCGCCTTCATGAGATACTCTCTAAAAAAGAAAGAAGAAGGCGTTCCAATAGGACAGTATAAAACTCCAAAAGTTTTACTCCCTGAGAAAAGTGAAGAGATCGAGTTGATCACGAGTGT
>PUPH01000154.1 GCA_003553085.1 Thermoplasmata archaeon | reverse complement strand
CTACAGCATCCTTCACGAACACCCTAGTTCCCTTGGTGTGTATGAATTCGTAGGACTTTCCTCCCAGTATGAACACATCACCGGTTGTGAGCCGTTCTACGAACTTCTCGGAAAGTTTACCCAGAGGTGTTCCTTTATCCAAATAGACTCTGAAGCTTGAATCGGAAGGGATGGTACCGATATTGAGGTAATAGATCATCTGGATACCGCCCTTCTTCCCGAAAACCCCTTCGTCCTTGTTGTACCATATCTTCGGATACACGTCTTTGAATATGGATCCTCCCAGGTATTCCATGGTCCTGTCGAAGTCCTCCCGGCTCAGGTTCCGATAGCAGTAAGCTCTCTTAACGAGATCGTATGCATCGTCAACATCCCATCTTTTCTCGATGCTCATACCCACGAGCCCTTGGGCCAGCACGTCGAGGTTGTTCTCGGGTATGTTCACCCTATCTATCTCGTGTTCGTATGCTTGCTTGGTGAGTACGGAGCATTCGATGAGGTCGTCCTTCTCGAAAACTATCATCCTGCCCTTGGAGGTCTGCCCCACACCATGCCCGGCTCTACCGACCCTCTGGAGGCCTTTGGCCACGGATTTTGGCGAACCCACCTGTACCACCAGGTCGATGTATCCCACGTCTATACCTAACTCGAGAGATGTGGATGAAACTGCTGCGTCCAGTTCACCGTCCTTCAGGTCATCTTCCACGGTTATCCTCGTCTCTTTACTCAGACTCCCGTGGTGAGCAGCGATATCGTTAATTTCCCTTTCCTGAAGTTTGAAGGACACGTTCTCCGCACCACTTCGGGTGTTGGTGAATATCAGGGTGGTACGATGTTCATCCACCTTTTCCTTCAACATATCGTACATCCGAGCGTTGACCACTTCGTAGGGAAGCACCGTCATGTCCTCCACCGGTGAGATAACGGAAAGGTCCATGTGCTTCTCGGCCATCACCTCGATGATGTTGACCTTTCTTGCCTCTCCGTTGTCGAACCCGCCTAGGAATTTTGCTATCTCCGTTATGGGGGCCTGGGTTGCAGAGAGTCCTATGCGCGTCATGGTTCCCTCCACCAGCTCTTCCAACCTTTCGGTGTTCAGGGATAAAAAAGTCCCTCTTTTCGATGAGCAAATATCGTGTATCTCATCCATTATGAAGTACTCCACACCGTCGAAACTCTCTCTGAACTTGGGGGAGGATAGCACCAGTCCCAAACTTTCGGGTGTCGTGATCAGTATGTGTGGAGGTTTATTCACCATCTTACGACGATCTGCCTGGGATGTGTCACCCGAACGTATCGCGGTGGTTATCTCAGGTACCTTCATGTCCTTTTCCTTCGCCATTGCTCTGATCTCTTCCAGCGGTTTTTCTAGATTTTTATGTATATCATTTGCCAGTGCCTTCAGTGGAGATACGTAAACGCAGTATATCCTGTCCTCCAACTCCCCTTCTTTATCTAGCTTGAACAGTTCGTTGATTATGGATAAAAACGCGGTTAGTGTTTTCCCCGATCCGGTTGGTGATGATACTAGCACGTTCTCTCTTTCATGTATCAGTGGGATCGCGAACCCCTGAGGTTCCGTAAGGTAATCGAACTTGTCGTCGAACCACTCCGCTATCAAAGGTTCCATGAGAGAAAGAACCTCTTTTTTCTCCTTCCTTTCCGATGCACGTATTATCATCTGTAGTTTCCTCTGCGATTTATGGAATATTTCCCTACTGATTGCAGGTTAATGAATATTTCGTATATATGTTACCTTCAATGGTTAAGATATCCACCTCGTACCTATGTTGAAGGTGGAAAGATATTTATCGGTAAACAAACGATTACAGAATAGGAAATGGTATGAAGGGAAAGAAACTGATCACCGTGGTATTGTTAGTCATGCTAACGACGGTTCTATTCACCTCTTTTATCGGTGAAGAGAGGATACCGGTCCTGGAAGTGGTACGTTCCATGGAGGGAAGCGGTAGCGAGGATGATCCGTACATGATATATGATGTGCATGACCTGCAGAACATGAGTCAAGATCTGAGTGCACACTACGCCCTGGCCAACGATATAGATGCATCCGAGACCCAGGGATGGAACCAGGGAGCTGGCTTCAACCCCGTCGGTGACGAAGATGAGCATTTTTCAGGCAGTTTTGATGGTTCTGGGCACACTATTTCAAACCTGTACATAGATCGCTCGGATGAGGACTACTTCGGACTTTTTGGAAGTGTGGGAAGAGATGCTGAGGTCAGCAACGTGACCATATTCGACTCTACGGTCATCGGGAATAAATGGGGCGGAGTACTCATGGGTAACAACCGAGGACGTGTCCATGATGTCCATGTACACGGGACACTGGTAGGTGAGGACAACATAGGAGGACTGATAGGCTTCAACGAAGGTGATGATGTATCGTCCAGTTCCAGCTCAGTACAGGTTGATGGAGGAAGTTACGTAGGCGGTCTGATAGGATTCAACTGGTATGGCGATGTTCATGATTGCCTCTATCAGGGGGATGTTACGGGCACAGACATCATCGGAGGTCTGATAGGTTTGAATTCAGGTAATATATATGGATCAGATTCCTCCGGAACGGTCTTGGCACACGGTGGAAGAGTAGGCGGGTTGTTAGGGTTCAACGGTGGCAACGTTACCAATTCATACTCAACAAGCCATGTAGATGGAGAAGGTCGATATGTGGGAGGACTGATAGGATACAACTGTTTTGGCTTCGTGTCCGAGTCCTACGCATCGGGTAACGTTACCGGTAGAACTGTGGTCGGTGGACTTTTGGGTTGGAACGATGGAACGATGTTGAACTCCTATTCAACAGGTGATGTACAGGGTCTTAGGAACGTGGGAGGATCAGTGGGCATAAATTATATCGGCCTCCTGAAGAACATTTACTCAAGTGGTGTGGTTAGCGGAAGCGAAGAAGTCGGTGGTCTTCTTGGGGAAAATAGAGATGGTAGCGTAGAGGCTTCATTCTGGGATGTGGAAAGTTCGGGGACCCAGGTAAGCGATGGAGGTATAGGTAAAACATCTTTGGAGATGAAGGATGTAAATACCTTCAGCGATGCCGGATGGGATATAACCGCTATAGAAACTCATGGAGATAAAGACACAGATCATGTATGGAATATCGTCGATGGGGAAACATATCCGTTTTTGAGCGGCAGCGAAGAAGTGGAAGATGAGACAGACGACGATGAATTCGCCCGCGATGTGATCTTGATTGGATTTGTTTTGATAATCATAATCGCTATATTGTATCCTGTAAAAAATCTGGTCGAGAAGCACATCTTGAAGAGAAAAAGATAGACGGGTTGACCTATCCTTAGAAACGTTCAAATATAGCCTTGCGATATGAGCCATCAGGTGCAATCAATATGGCAGTAGAAATCGACATGTCTAAATTACGTTACGGTTCGGAATTGATCAAGAAGGGCTTCGCAAGGATGCAAAAAGGCGGAGTGATAATGGATGTTACCGATGCGGAAGAAGCAGGTATCGCCGAGGATGCCGGTGCCGTTGCTGTGATGGCTTTGGAAAGGGTCCCCGCAGACATAAGGGAAGCCGGCGGTGTAGCTCGCATGGCAGACCCAAAGAAAGTCAAAGAGATCCTAGAGTCTGTAGATATCCCTGTGATGGCCAAGGTTAGGATAGGGCACTTCGTTGAGGCCCAGATACTCGAATCATTGGGTGTCGATATGATAGACGAGTCAGAAGTACTCACTCCTGCAGATCCTTTTTACCACGTAGATAAGAAATTATTCGATGTTCCCTTCGTCTGCGGCTGTAGGGATCTGGGTGAAGCACTGAGGAGGATAGACGAAGGTGCTGCGATGATGAGGACGAAGGGAGAAGCAGGTACCGGTAACATAATCGAAGCGGTCAGACATCAGCGCACGGTCCAGGGAGCGATACACGAGCTCAGCAAGAAAGATCTTCACGAGTTGAGAGATGCCTCCAAACTGTTCGGTGTGCCGGTGGAATTGGTGAAAGAAGTCGCTGATATGCAGAGATTACCCGTCGTAAATTTTGCCGCCGGTGGCATAGCAACACCCGCCGATGCAGCTTTGATGATGCAGATGGGCACCGACGGAGTCTTCGTTGGTAGTGGTATATTCAAATCCGAAAAACCTGAGATAATGGGTGAGGCGATAGTGGAAGCGGTAGCTCACTTCGATGAACCTGATATACTGGCCGAGATATCCGAAGGTATCGGAGACGCCATGCCCGGAAAGAATATAGACGATATACCGGAATCGGAAAGGTTACAGGAAAGGGGTTGGTGAGCCTTCAAAGGTTCGACCTGCTCCATCCTCCATCTACAGGTATAGCGGCGCCGTTCACGAAGGATGATCGTTCAGAACAGAGGAAGGCCACTACATCGCCGAACTCCCCTGGTTGACCTATCCTTCCCAGCGGTATACCTTCAGAAAGGTTCCTCAAACCCTCTTCATATCTTTCTATATCCCCTCTTTCCAGCGCTTGCTTTATGAGTTCCTTTACCCGATCAGTCTCGGTATATCCTGGCATCACCGCATTAACCCTGATATCCGGACCTAACTCCTGGGAGAGTGTTTTCATCAGACCGATGACACCCATCCTTACCGAGTTTGAAAGAACTAGATTTTCGATGGACTCCTTGACGGAAATAGAGGTTATGTGGACTATAGTTCCTTCCCGTTCCCGTAGATACTTTTCAGACTCCTTGACCAGTCTCACCACGCTCATCATCAGTGAGTCGTAGGCATCGTACCATTCATCTTCTACTGTATCCATGAAGGGCTTGCTAGGTGGTCCCCCTGCGCATGTGACGAGGTGGTCTATACCTCCGAACTCATCTACCGTCCTTTTTACCAGATGTTTTATCTCTGTTTTACTGCTCATGTCGGCGGATATTCCGACCACCTTACCTTCGGCGACTTTTTCCAATTCATCCACAGCCATCCTTAATCTGTCCGGATCTCTACCGTTGATCACGACATGGACTCCCTCTCTTGCCAGTGCTTCCGCCGATGCATACCCTAATCCGCTGCTGGAAGCGGTCACCAATGCTACGTTTCCTTTTATCCCGAGTTCCATCTATACCACCTTTTACCGTAGAATATTATACTGGGTAATTTAGTTTTTCCTGCATCTGATATTCGATGAAAAAATAAAAGTACATCTTTGATTATAACTTGTACTAGGTGAAATAAATATGGCGTCGCCAAGTTACGAAATAGTTAAGAATCGGGATATACCTGAAGTTGATGTTCTTGTAGCAGGATTTCCCGGATTGGGATTGATAGGTGGGATAGCTTCTGAACAGTTGATAAACACGCTATCCCTTGAACAGGTAGCCTCGATCACATGCGATCAATTTCCTCCTACCGCGGTGATCTTCGACGGTGTACCTCGAAGACCCGTGCGTTTCTTTGCAGGCAGTGGTTTTTTACTGGTAAAATCGGACATGGTGATCCCGCCTCAACTGTCCAATAGCCTTGCACGGGAGATAATAGACTGGAGTAAAGATAACGGTGTCGAGGAGGTCATAATCTTTGACGCCGTTCCCGAGTCGGAGGATTCTCCTTCAGAGGATCAGATATGGGGTGTCATCAGCACCCATTCTGCGGCCAGTCATGCAGAAAAATTGGATATAGATGTGATCAAGAGGGGTGCAATCTCAGGGATATCCAGTTCACTGCTGTTGTATGCACATGAGCAGAAGATAGAGGCGGTGGCGATGTTGGCGGAAGGTTCTTCGAACATGCCGGACCCACGAGCCCCAGCAACCATACTAGACAAGTTCGCGGATTATATGGAGATCGATATCGATACATCACCACTTCTCGAGAGTGCCGAGGAACTCGAAAAAGAATATGCTAAACTTGTGCAGCAGACCAAGAAGGCCCAGGACGACATGGACTTGAGAGGTGCACAGCCTCCATTGTATGGTTGATCACGAAGATAAACACCACAACGCTTAAACTCGATATGTACCATATCCTTTTGGTACCTATGTTAGATGTAGATATGGAAGAGGTTGCGGAGAAGATAGTTAAAAAATGCATGCGAGTGAGGGATAACGAAGTGATACTGATCAACGGAGGGATACATAACTTCGAGCTGGTGGAGAATATAGCAGTTGATGTGAGGAAGGCGGGTGCTTTTCCCGTAGTCATGGCCCGAACGGATCGTCTTGAAAAGAGGATCATCGAAGAAGTAGATATCGAGTATCTAGAACGTACGAAAGAATATTATCTAAGATGGCTGGAGGACATCGACGGTTTGATAAATGTGGACTCCTACGAGGATCCCCGATCGATGTCCCGGTTACCCGAAGAAAAAGTCGGTGCAACCAGGAAGGCGAACAGACCGATAAACGATAAGTTTCAGGAAGAGAAGATCAGATGGACCGCCATGGGATACCCCACTCGAGAGAAGGCAGAAACATATGGTATCGAATACGATGAGTTCTGGGATATGTTTTGGAAAGCGGTGAACACCGATTACGATCTTATCAGGGGAAACGGTGAAAAGATAGCAGACAAACTGCGGTCGGGTCGTCAAATTCATATCACTTCTGAAAAAGGTACGGATCTCAAATTTGATATCGGAGATAGAAGGGTCATAGTCGATGACGGGATAATCTCTCAGGAAGATATCGATGATGGCACCGTGGGTAACAATCTTCCCTGTGGGGAGGTGTTCGTTGCTCCTATAGAGGAAACCGCCAACGGTAAGGTATATTTCGATCTGGCATTCTACCGTGGAAATCGGATCGAAGGTATTTCAGCGGAGTTCAAGGATGGTAAGCTGACGGATATCGAAGCGGAAGAAAACGGAGAGTTGTTCAAAGAAGTGCTGGAAAACTCTCAGGGAGATAAAGATGTGATCGGTGAGTTCGGCATAGGTACCAACCCAGAGGTCACAAAAGCGATAGGTTACACCATAACTGATGAGAAGATAATAGGAAGCATACACATAGCTGTAGGTGAAAATCGTATGTTCGGAGGTAAGAATGAATCCACTCTACACTGGGACCTGGTCATGCTGGGTCCTTCGTTCGAAGTGGATGGTACAGCGGTGATGGATCAGGGGGCGCACTTGATTTGAAAGCGAACACTCACGAGAGGATAAGATCATACGTTGTCAACCTGGATAATCAGATGTCCGGAGGTATCCCTGAAGGGCACATCGTATTGATAAGTGGTAACCCTGGAACTTATAAATCCTCCCTGGCTTACAACATCCTGTATCACAATGCCTTAAAGGAGGGTAGAAAGGGTTTGTACATCTCCTTCCAGCAGAGCAGGGATAGTTTACAGGACCAATTCGTTAGCCTTAACATGCCCCATGAGTGGGTGGAGGAGAAGATAACCATAGTAGATGTAAGCTATCTGAGGGAGACCATGGAGGCTAGCCCTAAGGATTGGATGGATATATTCAAGGGATACGTTGAGAATATAAGGGCCACCACGGACTACGAGTTACTTGTAGTCGATTCGTTGACCACACTGGAGTTGATCTCCAACGTGGAAAATAGAAGGGACGAGCTGTTCCACCTATTCGAGTGGTTGAGGGATTTTGATGGACTGACTCCCATCTTACTGGTCGAAAGACCTATGACTGAAGAGACTTTACATGAAGAAGAATTTCTGGCTGACGGTATAATCTACCTGACCAAAGAAAGAGTCGGTAGGGTGGAATCTAGACGATACCTATCCATAGATAAGATGAGGGCCACAAAGCACAACACGTCCTTCTTCACCCTACTCTTTGATGGGGACCGATTCCAGGTAACCAGGGTTATATCCGAGTGAATTCACCGTTCTAAGTGATCTAAAAGCGCCTTCATAGCCTTTCCCCGATGACTTATCTTGTTCTTACGATCTGTTTCCATCTCAGCGAAGGTGAAGTCGTATCCAGAGGGGATGAATATCGGATCGTAGCCGAAGCCCATATCCCCTCTCATCTTGGTAGATATCCTTCCTTCACATATCCCCTTAAATAGTCTTTTTTCATCGTCAAAAAGACCGATCACACATTCGAAACGCGCTTTACGGTCTTCTTCACCCTCCATCAGTTTTAATATCCCTTCACACCCCAGGGTCTTCATCACATATGCTGAATATACACCAGGGAACCCCTTTAAACGGTTGATGAAAAGCCCACTGTCATCGATCATCAACGGTACGTAGTCCTCAAGATACTCGAATGCATGATGGACGACGTCTTCCAATCTAGATGCCTGGATCTCCGGATAATGTACGTTGTTCATCTTCACTACGAAAGTAGATGAAAGTTTCTCTTCGTATTCCCTGTATTTACCCTTGTTGGACGTGATCACATCTAAAGTTTTCACTGATATCTACCCCTGCCTTCTATCTCCTTGGTACGCTGGATAACGACTTCTCCCTGTGGATAGGTTTCAAGATATCCTTCAAGTACCTCATCGTACTTATCGATGGGATCTTCGTGTACACTTATCATGGCTTCTCTGAGAAGGTGTAGATCTACTCCTTTTTCCTCTACGGATGCACCGAATTCACCCAAGCTGAAGTCGATGAAGATGAATCGATCGGTCTCCGATGAATAGAGGATGTTAGACGTAGTAAGATCTCCGTGGGATATATCGGCGCGGTGAAGCATCCCTATGTACTCACCCACCTGTTTCAGATCTACATGAACCCCCTCCTCTATACAGTCCATCACCCTGGATCCGTCGAACCACTGGATCACCAATTTGTATTCCCATGGGATCATATCGTATATTATGGGTGTTGGTACACCAGCCTTTCTAGCATCCCTAAGGAGACGGGCCTCTTTGCGAGTCCTTGTTTGTCTCAATCCTTCATCGAGTACCGGATGTCTGTATCCTTTGACCACCCGTTCTTTGACCACCACATCTCGGTTCACCCACCGACCTTTCCAAATCCTGGCTTCCGCACCGGTAGCGATCAATGAATCTTGAGTTAGGTCTTCCATAGCTCTTGTAGAGAAAAGGAGGTTAATAATGTTTTGACATGGAGAAATTATTTATCTCACAAGGCGATTCGAATAAGAATGAGGTTTTTATATGGTTAGAGATACGAGGTCTGAAGAAGAACTACGCGAGACGATCATAACTAAAGATTTTCTTGAGAATCCACTCGGTTCCGTGTTGATAGAGACCGGAAAGACAAAAGTGATATGCACCGTCATGTCTGAAGAGAGTTTACCACCATGGCTCGAGGGTGAAGACGTTGAAGAAGGATGGTTGACAGCCAGGTACGGGATGCTTCCCGGGAGTGGTGATAGCAGGATCAAGAGGGAAACCAAGGGTGTAAGAGGAAGGACGAAGGAGATACAGCGCTTGATAGGTCGTTCCCTACGAGCCGCCTTAGATATGGAAGTTTTAGGACCAAGAACCCTATGGGTCGACTGTGACGTTATACAGGCAGACGGAGGTACACGCACCGCGTCCATAACCGGAGCTTGGGTCGCCCTTTCTCTCGCATGCCAGCGACTGCTCGAAGGGGGTAAAATCGATGATTCTCCGGTGGTAAGGCAGGTCGCGGCCACAAGTGTTGGACTGGTGGAGGACAAGGTCCTTCTCGACCTGTGCTACGAAGAGGACTTTTCCGCCCAGGTGGATATGAACGTGGTCATGGAATCGGATGGGGATTACATAGAGATCCAGAGTACCGGGGAGGATGGTGTTTATTCTAGGGAACAGCACGACGAGATGCTCGATATGGCCGAAGAGGGAATCAAAGAACTATTCAAGGTTCAGAAAGACGCTCTTCATTGATATTTATGAAAGGGACCAAAGGATCATTTAAGGGGATCTATCCCGCCGCTATCACACCTTTCGATGAAAGCGAAGAAGTAGATATATCCCGGTTAGAGGATTTTCTCGACTTCCTTATCGAAGGAGGTGTACACGGTATATATCTACTCGGTACTAATGGGGAAGCCCCACTTCTGACTATGGATGAAAAAAAGAGGATAATCGGATCGGCAGTAGATCATGTTGGGGGTAGGGTTCCGCTAATCGCCGGGACTATGTGTAATGATACGAAGGGAACGATAGAACTGGCGAGATATGCCGAAGATGAAGGAGCCGACGCAGTTCATGTCATAGTTCCATATTTTTTTCCATCTCCGAAGAGGAGCCTAGTCAAACATTTTAAAAGTATATCTGAAAACATCGACTTACCTATATTCATCTATTCCATACCACAGCGAACAGGGAATAGATTGGATATCGAAACGTTGAAAACCCTCTCAGAGATCGATAAAGTTGTCGGTTTCAAAGATAGCTCCGGGGACCTTGAATCTTTTTACTCCGCTTCAGTGGATACCAGGGACCTGATATCATTCGGAGGCAACGATTCGTTGATCTACTCTTATCTTTCATTAGGGGGTGATGGAGCTGTCACGGCTGTAGGGAACGTGTTTCCAGAACTAGTTTCATCCATATACGAGCATCACCAACGTGGAGATCACATCAGAGCCAAAGAGTTGCAAGATAAGGTCCTTCACATTACTCAAGCTTTGAAGAAAGGTCCCTACCTTTCCGGGGTGAAAGCCGCCCTGAAGCTGCGTGGTATGGATTTTGGAGATGTACGCAGTCCTCTACTACCATTTTCCAGGGGCGAAATGAAAAAATTAAAGGCAGATCTAGAACGGTTGAATATGTTGTGAGGTGTTATATATGGATAAAAAACAAACTATCGCAGGCAAGGTCGCGCTCATCACCGGAGCCAGTTCAGGGATCGGTAAAGCTGTGGCATTCAAGTTAGCGGACGAGGGTTGTGATGTCGTACTGGTTGCTAGAGATGAGAACAAGCTGATCCAAGTAGAAGATCAGATATCATCTGAACATGAAGATATCCGTGTTCTTTCGATCTCTACAGATATCCGATATGGAGAGCGAGTCATCGAGGCGGTTCAAAGGTGTTTGGACGAGTTCGGACAGCTTGATATACTGGTGAACAACGCGGGGATCATAAGATATGATGAGTTGGAAAGCTTCTCCGACGATGATTTCGACGACGTTATGAGAACCAATGTTTACGGCACCTTTTTTATGACAAAGGCAGCCCTTCCTCACCTGAGGAACACAAAGGGTAACCTGATATTCATAGGTAGTTTTGATGCGAATCATCCACGTTCCTTCAATCCTGTGTACTGTGCGAGTAAATGGTGGGTGAAAGGGTTTGCCCACAGTGTGGAATCCATCGTAGGAAAGGATGGTGTGGCCGTAACCCTGATCAATCCATCGGAAGTGAGAACAGCTATAGCAGACGAGTCTGGGCAAGCTTATATCGATAGATTTGAGAAGGGAGAAGTATCTGAGCCTGAGGAAGTCGCGGATGCGGTGTTATTCGCCGTAAAACAGAGCTCCACTACGACCATAAGTCAATTGGACCTTTACCGAAGAGATAAGCTTTCAGACTTCTTTTAGTCTAATTTCAGTAATAATGATAAGCACAAATATTAAATAAACTCAGTCGATTCTACCTATGGTATGGATATGACGTTAGGATTGATATTGATAGTCTTGGGTATTGCACTGTTCATCTTCGAAGCTCTCGAACCCGGGTTCTTTATCGCGATCCCTGCAGGGGTCCTTTTGGTACTGGGACTGATAGCAGTGGCGTACCCGGATATATTATTGACTTACTGGACACCGGTGATCGTCGCAGTGGTGGTGATCCCCATGATGATGATATCTATGAAGTTTTATCAAAAGATCTCGCCACCCTCAAAACCTACAACCACCATGGGCTCGTCACTGATAGGCGAAGTAGGTAAAGTGATGAACACGGTGAAACCAGATGAGATATCCGGTAAGGTGAAGTTGAAGAATCAGATATGGAGTGCAACATCAGAAACAACCATACCCGAAGGAAAAAAAGTTATCGTGACCCGAAGCGAAGGAGTCGTTGTTTGGGTAGAAGAACAAATGGAGAGTGAAAACAAATGATAGAATGGATAATACTGCTAGTTATTGGAATAATACTTGTGACCATAGTGGCTGGAAGGACAGCATTTTGGATAATCCAGCCCTACGAACAAGGCATCTACATAAAGCTCGGTAACTTCCAAGGTGTTTTGAATCCAGGTGTGAACATCGTATACCCCTTCATTTCACAGGTGATAAAACTCGACCTCCGAACGCAGGTCCTTGACGTGCCTAGGCAGGAAGTGATAACAAAAGATAACTCGCCGACCAACGTTGATGCTATAATATACATCAAGGTCATCGATGTTAAAAAAGCGTATTTCGAGGTCACCAATCACAAGGCGGCCACCATCAATCTTGCACAGACTACATTGAGGTCGGTGATCGGCGACATGGAACTCGATGAGATACTGTACAACCGGGAACGGATAAACACACATCTGAGGCAGGTCCTGGACGAGGCCACAGATGCCTGGGGAGTCAGAGTCGAATCCGTAGAGATACGTGAAGTTGATCCCGTGGGCACGGTAAAACAGGCCATGGAGGAACAGACCGCTGCTGAGAGACAGCGAAGGGCAGCCATACTAAAAGCCGACGGCCAGAAAAGGTCAGCCATCTTAAAAGCTGAAGGTAATCGAAGGTCAAGGATCCTCAACGCAGAGGGTATCAGGCAGAGTAAGATATTGGAAGCAGAAGGTTCAAGAACCGCTAAGATACTTCAGGCCCAAGGAGAATCACAGCGTTTGAGAGTTCTGTCTTTAGGTGCTGGTATGTTGGATGAAAAGGCACTGACCTATCTATCTCTAGATACTCTACAAGGAATGGCCGATGGAGAGGCCACGAAGATCATATTCCCATTCGAGATCACACGGCTGGTTGAAGGTGCTTCTGAATATCTTGGGGCTTCCAGAGAAGTGAAGGCCAAGCATCCCATCGATATATCGGACATAGAGAAGATAGTCGGTAAAGCGGAGGATGTACTCGGTGAGATCCCTGGTAGAGAAGAGATGAGGGAGGAGATCAAACAGATCGAGAAGAATGCGAAGGATTCTAAATGGGACGACCGAGAGAAAGTCAAAAGAGAGGCTGAAAAAGGTGCCCGAGAGGTATTGGAAGAAGTCAAGGACGAGATGGGAGACCTGAAGATAGGAAAACCAGCGGAAGATGAAGAGGATTAAATCCTCACGCATGTACACTTGCACATACGACCAAAAGTTTATCTAATTTAAAGTCTATTTGGATTATAGCCCATGAGGAAAGAAGTCAAGATCATCCGGGATATGAAATCGATAAAAGTGTGTGTCGAAGAAACACGCAGCAAGATTTTATCCCTTCTCATGGTTAAGGACATGTCCATATCTCAGCTCGCAAAAGCCTTGGATAGAGATCAGTCAACCATATACCGGCATCTTAAAAAACTACAGGATGCAGGGTATGTGGAGATATGTGGTGAGAGGAAGGAACACCATATACCTGAAAAACTGTATGGAAGGACTGCCAGCTTTTTCCTACTTTCTCCCTCTGATGATGATCCAAACGATGGATTTACCATGGAAAAATGGCAGAAAAAACACACGGAGAAAGTGGTGAGGATACTGAAGAATATCGGTTATGAATTCGATGATCCGGAATTGGTACTGGACGAATTAGCATCCTTCTTCGGAAGTTTAAGCGAACGTGCTAACGAGAAGTTCGAAGCGGCACAACATAAGATCGAAGGTTTGGATCCTGTCACATATTTCAGATTGAGATTGATAATTTTCCTAGATGCCATCATGAATGATGATGAGTTCGAAGAAGATTACGAGAGGATCGTGGAACTGCTAAAGGAAGACAACTGACCCTTTGCACTATTGTGCAAACATCCGAAAGGCTTTTTAAAGGTATCGTACATATACAACCATAGATATGCGAAAAGGAGTAAAGATCATCCGGGATCCCGAAGCGATCAAGGTCGGCATAGGAAAAACCAAAAGTAGACTATTATCTCTACTCAAAGAGAAAGACATGTCGATTTTAGAATTGTCTGATGCTCTTGGTAAAGACAGGTCAACGGTTTACCGACATATACATCGCCTTGAAGACGCTGGTTTTGTGGAGATAGTCGGGGAGCGTAAGGATGTCCATGTTCCGGAGAAGGTCTACGGTAGAACCGCTGATATATTCTTGATGACTACAGATAACGTAGATGACAACGTAAATGAATCGTCGATCATCGAATGGGAACTAGGGGACGCAAAAAAATTGCTGAAGAGGATGGATGAGATGGGGTATAAACATAGTAACTCAGAAGATCTAGCAGCCAGGATATCGGAGTTCTTTTCAAACTTCTCGGAAGAATCAAAACAGCATTTTGAACACAGTTCACAGGAGATGGGTTTGCTGGAATATTTTAAATTGAAACTGTTAATGCTGCTGCTTGAAAGCAAGAACCATCCAGAACTTGAAGAGTACAGCAAAAAGATAGTATCTGATTTTAAATCAAAAGGTTGATCTAACACACTTCTCTTAAGGAAAAAATATATACAACCCATCCTTTTAGCCCAGATTGTATTACACCATGGCCGTGGTGGTGTAGCTATTCCGGTTACGCTCTGTATCGGAACTACAATGGCAGCATGTGGGACTGTGGATCCCCTGGCCCGGGTTCAAATCCCGGCCACGGCCCTCTGATTTTATTCTTCCCGGGTTCACGAGCTATTTGAAAAACGCAGTTTTTCTGACTAGGATCCCGGTCACTATCCTCAGATCACAAGTAAATCTTTATAAGGTTCGGCATCTCTTTTATCATGAAATAAGATGAAACTCGCTGCATTTCTGATATGCATCCTTCTAATATTGCCCGTAGGATTGAATTTATCGATGGATCATCCAGAAGAGGAGTCGATAGATACAAAATTACGATCTGAAGAGTATTACGATTATACGATCCGAGTGGATGGGAACGACGACCTATCTAGATTTCCTGGCAAAGGTACGCCTGGATCACCGTACATCATAGAGGGTAATGATATCGATGCGGAGGGATGGGGTACAGCGATATACATCGGAAATACTACAAAACATTTCGTTATCCGAGACAACACACTAAGGAGAGCGAGTCAAGACTCATCCTACTATAATTGGAACTCATGTTTGGTACTTTATAACACGACCGATGGGATGGTGATAAACAATACCATCGAGGGGGGAACTCGTGGAATAAATATGATCGGTTCATACAACATTTCAGTAGAGAATAATCTTATCAGATTGACTTCATCTTCGGCTATATCGGTCGAATCGTCAGAAGCCATAGATATCATCAAAAATGAACTGCCCTCTAACAACGGAGATGGAGTTAGGGTGGGACATTCTCATGATATCTATGTGGAAGATAACGAGATACGAAATGGAAGACGTGCTGGTTTGGTTTTAGATGCAACCCAGGATGCGATGGTATCAAACAATCAGATACTGGGAAATGATCAGGACGGTATCCTTTTACAGGAGTCCACCGGATGTACTCTCTGGGAGAATCGATTTGAAGAGACCGGTATCAGGATCATAGGTGATCAACCTATGTACTGGGATTCTCACCACATACCAAACAATAACACCATAGACCATTCCCCGATCTTTTACCTCTCAGATCAAGAAGACGGTGTTTTAGAAGGGGGGGCCGGTCAGATATTATTGGTCAATGTAACGAATTTTGAAGTGTTCGATGTAGAGCTTCAACAGGGCAGTGTCGGTCTTTCCATGGCATTTTCTTCAAAAGTGTCGGTTGGTGATATTTACATATCATCACAAACTCAGGAGGGTGTGTTTGTTTTATCTTCTACCAATAATGTATTTACTAATATCACAGTCGTAAGCAGTACAATGGGGATCGTGTTTTCAGATTCTAGCAACAATTCTATTGAGGATTCAGTCATCATGGATAATAGCAACATGGGTATAGAATCCGTCGATTCACTGAACACTCTTGTAAATAACTCAAATATAACGAACAATGGTCAAACAGGTATCCGTTTCCTGAGATCACCGAATTCGGATACCTTGAACAATATAATCGAGGGACACAACAGAGCTATGAGTTTAGAATGGTCCGATGATATATCCGTACTTGGATCCTCGATCATCGACAATAACGAAGGTGTGTTCTTATCCTATTCACAGCGACTGGTGATGAAGGATAACGACCACCACGGTTCACCCATGAGGGTGGCTGGAAATCAGAAGAGTCATTGGAATTCTCACGATATTCATAACAATACCATCGACGAGGGCCGTTTGGTGTACTTAGCCGACCGGCATGACGAGATAATCCACCAGGAGGCAAAACAGGTGATAATGGCCAACTGTACCGATGTAGATATCGCTGATCGAACACTAAAATATGGTATGATCATCGGTTTTTCATCCAATCTATTGGTTCAAAACATATCTATTGATGACATAAGAGAGGGTCTGCACATCTATAGAACTCAGGATAGTATATTCGAGGGATTGAACGTAACAGATAACTTCCGAGGGATATATGTTTTCTCGGCAGATAACAATTCTTTTTCTAACATACAAGCAAGGGATAATTCAGATGGGCTGTTCTTACATTCATCCGTTGACAACAAGATCTCCAACTCATCGTTTAAGAACAATTCAGTTGGAATTTATCTCTCATCCTCTCGTTCAACGACCGTGGATGATAACACATTCATAAACAACGACGACTCCATCTTTCTGTTAAGAACTACGGACACCTCCATCAAGACAAACGAGATGTTCGGAGGGGGTATATTCATAGATGGTATCGAGGTGGATCATTGGGGTGATCAGGATATCAAGGAGGACAACACACTGGATGGAGATCCGATAGTACATCTGGTAGATGAGCATGATATGGTCATCCCACAAAATATTTCACAGCTTTTTGTAGTCAATTCTACACACATCTCTGTTGATGACTTCTTTGCAGAACAAGGAAGCGTAGCTATCACAGTAGCTTACTCGGAGAAAATATCTATACATAATTCGACAGTTTCGAATCAATCCCGGTATGGTATCTACGTCTATTCATCACAAAACATCTCTGTAACCGACAGTCATCTCCATAACAATACAATCAGTGCGATACAACTTAGATACTCGATCAACAGTCAGGTCGATAGTAATAGTTTGACTGATAACAGGCATGGGATCTACCTGTGGGGATGCGATCATAATACGATCTCTTCAAATGACATATCAGAAGGTGATAACGGCATCTATCTCAGAGATTCTTATGATAACGAAGTGCGAGATAATCACATCGAAAACACCAGGAAAGGCATCTACCTTTACAGATCTCACGAAAACATCGTTAGCGGTAACAGCGCACATCACAACGACCTCTACGGTATCAGGTCGGACCTGTCCAACGATAATGAAATCAAAGATAATGAAGCATACTGGAACTCTCAAGCAGGTCTGTTTTTATCTAGAGCAGATGGTAATCAAATCTACGAAAACAGGTTGAACAGGAATGATAATCACGGGATCTACATGCTATCATCCAACTATAATTCGGTGGATGATGTAGTCGTTTCAGACAACAGTTACTCTGGGATATACCTTAGATTTTCACACGATAATGAGATCATAAACAGCCGTATGATCTCCAATCGATGGTACGGTGTTTTCGCTTCCGTATCTTCGAACAATGTTTATCGAGATAATAAGATAAACCATAACCATCATGGCCTCTATACCTTATCTTCTACTAGTAACGAAATAACTGATAACTTGATCAATGAAGAGCCATCGACCAATACTAGAACAATCCTTGTTGGAGTAAAACCCGAGGTGATGGACGATAACGAATTACTTACATCACTTAGCGGATCTGTAAGTGGGCGCATCACGAGGCGGTTCGAATTTATCGATGTCGTGAAGGTAACACTGGATGATGGAGTGGATTCTACAGCGGCGATCCAAGAACTAGAGGGAAATAATAATGTTAGATATGCCGAACCAGATGCACCTGTAGAGCTTTTTGATCTACCTGATGATCCCTATCTTGATGAACTATGGGGCTTAAACAAAACGGAAACATTGGATGCATGGAGTGGCACAACCGGCAGCTCCGATGCAGTGATCTCCGTACTGGATACAGGTATAGATTACGATCACGATGACCTGATCCAAAATATGTGGACGGATGAGGACGGAAATCATGGGTACAATTCCATAGATGATGATCTCGACCCCATGGATGATCACGGCCACGGTACCCATGTGGCCGGTACAATCGGAGCCGTGGGTAACAACAGTGTGGGTGTTGTAGGGGTGAACTGGGATGTTAGCTTGATGGCGCTGAAGTTCATCTCCGCTGGCGGTACCGGCAACGTGAGCGGTGCTATAGCATGCCTAGAGTACGTTCTGCAGAGAAAGCAGATGGGAGATGAGGTGATAGCCACAAGTAACAGTTGGGGTTCGAGATCCTACAGCAATGCTCTTTACGAGGCTATAGAGGCTCATAGAGATGAAGATATACTCTTCGTTGCAGCTTCCGGTAATTATGGCGAAGATAATGACTACATACCGGTTTACCCGGCTTCATATAACCTCACGAACGTGATCTCGGTAGCGGCATCCGATCAAAATGATGATCTAGCAAGTTTCTCTAATCACGGACTGAACACGGTACATATGGCTGCACCAGGTGTATCTATTTACAGCACAGAAAGGAATGACGGTTACGGATACAAGAGCGGTACATCCATGGCGGCACCGCATGTTTCCGGACTCGCTGCTTTATTATGGGCGGGGGATCAGAGTTTGGACATGATCGGTTTGAAAAATTCCATATTATCTCAGGTAGATGAAGTGTCTTCTTTCGAGGGAAACTTGATCAAATCCGGGCGCATGAATTCAAATAGTTCGATGCATGCTGATCCAGACGGCTTTCATGTGCGTCCGATGATCGCTGATGGCCAGGTAGGAACTCTGGGACGCAGTAAAGATATATTCGTAGGTGTAACGGACGGGGTGGATCCGATACATGTGGCGGAGGTCGTAGTATCCTTCGATAGTGGTGAAGAAGAGGTGATATTGATGGATGACGGTCGCTCAACGGATCAGGTGGCGGGTGATGGTTACTATTCCGGTTCATGGACTCCGACCCAATCCGGAGAGGTCACGCTGACGATAAGCGTTGATGCCGGTGAGCACGGAACCTATGAAACAGATCGGACCATCGTTATTAGGGGTCATTCAGGAGTGACCTTGAGCAGGACGTTCAACAGTATCTTGCAAAATAACACAGTTTCCGGGTCAAAGGATGGCATACGCCTTCTATCCTCGCATTCTAACACCTTAAGTCACCACAACATATCAAATACAATTGACAACGGTCTTTACATGCATGATTCACATCTCAACCATCTGATGAATAACGATATATCAGAAAATTCTGGCAAAGGCTTCCTACTCCGTTCGTCTTCTGACAACGATATATCCTCTAATAAGATATCCTACAATGACATCGCAGGGTTAGAACTGTCTGATATATCGGGTTGGAACAAGATACAGAACAATATCTTCGATAACAATGAGATCGGCGTTCAGATCGATTCGGGTTCACACAACAACTCAGTGATGGATAATCATCTTTCACACGGTACTAGACTCCTATTTGTGAAGGATTCATACGCAAATATCATGTCAAACAACACATTAGAATATGGAGGTCATGGGGTCTATCTAGATGGATCCCGTTATAACATCATCCAGGATAATGATATCCATGATAATCAGATGTTTACAGACAGTACCGGAATATATCTGACCTCTTCACACGATAATTCCATCGTGGACAACGGGTTGAACAACAACACCCATAGGGGTGTATATTTGCGATATTCCAGATCCAACCATATTTACAACAACAGTATCAAGGATTCGCAGCAATCCGGGGTCTCGCTGTCTTCTTCCAGCGATAACAAGATATATAACAATCTGGTGCAGCGTACATATCGCGGAATATCCCTGCTTCGTTCAAGTGATAATGACATCTCAAATAACAACTTGGTAGAAAATGAAGGAAACGGATCGGGTTATGGGTTGTTTCTTTCACAATCATCTTATAATCACATCTCGTTCAATATGGCTGAGTACAACGATAACGGTATCGGGATAAATGGTGATAACAACATATTGGATAGCAACGAGATCTATGGTAATACCAAGTATGGAATATATGTGAATTCTAGATCCAATACGGTACGCAGAAATAATATTTACGATAATATGCAGGGTATATATCTTTGGGCAGGTGCCTCTTACAATCTTATAGAAGATAACGTCATCTATGAAAATCAGTATGGATTGGAGGCTAGGTTCAACAGTGATTATAACCATATAGATAACAATTATTTCACCGACAACGATCATCAATTATTCATCAGCACAGTATCCAACCAGATCATCAGAAATCAGATATCTGAAGGTGAAGTTGGTATAGAGATCATCTCAGACGATAACACCGTGGAAAACAACACAATCGTACAAACCGCTTCCCATGCTATACTCATAAATGGAGGTGTGGGTTCAAGGGTCTTTTTCAACAACATCTCTTTTAATCATCACGGTGTTCACATCACTGATTGGTCCGAGAATATCCATGTTGTAGGCAATGAATTACATGAAAACGAGGTGGGTATATCGGTCAATGAACATAGTAGATGGAATATATTGTATGGTAACGATATCATAGAAAATATGATAGGGGTTTCTTTGGAGAACTGTGGTGAAAATAGGATACATCACAATATTTTCATCAATAATACACAACAAGTAGCCCTGACCGACGTTCATGATCTTATCTGGTCTCTCCATGGGGAAGGAAACCACTGGTCGGATTATGAAGGAGAGGATATCACAGGTGATGGTATCGGAGATACAAAGATCCCACATCCGGAAGAAGATCTGGGTCACGGATATCACGAGTTAGATGATCATCCCATAGTGGATCCTGTTGATGTTTATGCTGTTGAATTAGATCTATATCCGGAACATGATGGTTGGCAGTTCATATCTTTCCCGATCACACCCTATGATACATCATTAGATGCCGCACTTGACCCCCTCGGAAAAGATCTTCACCGTGTTTTTAGATATTCCGAGGATGGATGGTTATCTTATATGAAAGGGCGTGGTGATCATTACAACACATTCGATCATGTCACATCCGAGGACGGCTTTTTCTTAAATATCATGGACAACACAACGCTCAGGGTTATAGGCCATGCACCGATCATGGGTAAAACAACGATCAACCTTCGCCCGGGGTGGAATATGGTCGGGCATCCCTCTTTACTCAGTGTAAGTGCTGAGGACGTCCTTCCTCCCGAAATCACCAAGGTAGGCGTATTCAATGGGTCTATGGAGTATAATATAGAATACCTTGAAGATCTTTCGGATATCACCATGAGAACTGGTGAAGGTTACTGGATATACAACTCGTTATCGGAAAACCTCAGCTACGACGTTGAATGGTGATGCATCCAAACCTTTTTAAACTGATTCAGTTTTTAAAAAGAAATCATGAAGCATCTTATCAAGATATTACGGCCGATAAATTGTATCCTGGCATCGTTCAGCGTTCCCATCATACTTATAACTCTTTATGGTATGGATACAGCTGAATGGCCCTCTCTGAGTCTGACCGCTCTTGGTATGATCATCGTTTTCTCCTTCACCGCCGGTGGGAACATACTCAACGACTATGTAGATAGGCGGGTCGATAAGATAAATCATCCTCATAGACCCATACCATCCGGAAAGATAGCTCCGAAACAAGCGCTTGCTTACTCTGGGCTCATGTTTTCGATCTCATTGGTGGTCTCTCTATTTATACCGAATCTACTTACGAAGATCATAGTAGTCATGGCTTTGGTATTGATGATATCATACGAAATCAAGCTGAAGAAATTAGGTCTGAGCGGTAACATGACCATCGCCGCACTAACGGGTCTTGTTTTTATTTTTTCAGGTTCTATCTATGGAAGTCTGGTACTTCCATCCATCCTCGCTCTTCTAGCGGGTTTAGCCACTTTAGGGCGTGAAATAGTCAAGGACATAGAGGATATGAGGGGGGACCTCGATCGCAACACTCTACCCATGAGGATCGGAAAATCTAGATCAGGGATCATAGTAGCAGTTGTGATAATCTCTGCGGTGATCCTTTCACCAATTCCATATATTTATTCGATGCTCCCATTATCATACCTTATCACCGTTGCTTTTGCAGATATAATTTTTATATACTCGTTAACCTTACTTAAACAACCAAGACGTGCACAAAGAACGATCAAGATGGCCATGGGATTAGCCCTGGTCGCATTCCTTATCGGAGGAATAATATGAAAGTGATGGATTACATATTAAAAAAATTGGAATCTGAAAAGATACACATGGGTCTTATAGATCCTGATGAACAGTCACCGGAAGATGCCGGTAAGATAGCTTCACTATTGGAGGATTCCAGTAGCGATGCAGTGATGGTAGGCGGCTCCACTGGAGTCGGAGTCGAAGTCGTGGATGAAACTGTAAAACACATAAAAGAAAACGTATCCATACCGGTGGTCCTATTCCCAACTAGTGCTGGTACGATCACTCCTAGGGCCGATGCGATATACTTTATGAGTATGCTGAATTCTTTGGACCGCCAGAAAGTGATAGGTGAACAAGTAAAAGGGGCACCCATCGTTCGAGAGATAAATTTAGAGCCCATATCTATGGCTTATCTAGTCGTGGAACCAGGTATGACAGTCGGTAGAGTGGGCGAGGCCGAAGTGATCCCTAGAGATGAACCAGGATTGGCGATATCCTATTCACTCGCAGCTCAATACCTAGGTATGCGGACTGTATATCTTGAAGCAGGATCCGGAGCACCTTCTCCCATACCTTCCAAGATGATACGGGAGGTCAAGGAAGCGATAAATATCCCCTTGTTCGTCGGTGGAGGTGTCAGAACAAAAGAACAGGCATATGAGGTTGCTAATGCAGGAGCTGATGTTATAGTAACGGGGACCGTCATCGAAGAGAGCGATGACATAAAATCAAAAGTAGAGGGTTTGGTATCAGCGATAAAACAGAGCAAAGTATAGAAGAGGAAGACGAAGTCCTCGTCAGTGAAAGGACGTATAGATTATCTTTCTTCAGATCTCCTAGCGTTGGGGCTACAACGGGATTGATATTGCTATTTTTTGCAATAACATGGTACGCTATTTATCCTTGGAAATTCGATCGGGTGATAGATGTATTTTCATTCATGGTTTTACCCACCCTTATAGCTGCAATCTTGATCCCCTATTTTCCATGGTATGAAGAGCAAATAAATACGTCTCAGAGTTTTTTACTGGCATTGTTGTCTATGGTGATCACCTCTACCTTTCTTGTATTTTATGATATGGTGGGTATGAGTATGCCCTTGATCTTGTTAGTCAGCTATGCCATACCAGTATCGATCCGCTATATCGTCTTTAGAGCTGTTTTCCTCCCTGGATCGTTCAAACCGGTCCCTCATACTATCTTACAATCTGTGTTAGCATTACCAATAATCCACATGATCTTTCCTATATCCTCACTGGAACTCGTTATTTTTTTCCTCATAGGGGCAGTGGGAATGTCTGCAGTGGTAGCCTTCATCGGCCTGATCAACAGACCTTTTATCAAGGATTTCAACGTTGCGGCAACGGACCTGATCCGCATGGCATACCAACTCTATATCGGTAAAGAAAAGGGTAAGGAGGATCTTGAAGCTGTTTTTCGTAAAACCTCTATTAAATCTGATGTAAATTACACCGTATTTTCCTTCCGTTCTGATGATGAGGACAAAGCATTGTTCGTTATCCCGGAACTCCATCCCGGACCGATCAAAGGTATCGCTGGATCTATGCTTCCCGAGTTATTATCAGAGGAGTTGGGAGGAAAACATGGAACGGTTTTTACATTCCATGGAACTTCAACACACGTACAGAACCCGATAAAAAAAGAAGATTGTTTGATATTAGCCAGGGATATCGAAAAAAACCTTAAAGACATGAATTTTACCAACGTTGGTACATCTTTTTACACAACTCACCAAGGGCTATTTGCCGGGGCTCAGGTACTAGGTGAAGGATTGTTTGTTTCTGTCTCTTTTTCTCCACACCCTACAGAGGATATAGACTCGCCCATAGGGGAGATCGTTTATCTAAATGCAAAACGTAAAGGTTATTCACGTGTTGGTTTCGTCGATGCTCATAATTGTATTCGAAAGGGAGCTATGGAGGTTTACTATCCTTCTAGACGGTATAGGAGGATCATAGATAAGACCGATGAGATAATGGATCGCATCAAAGAGGAATCTATGGGTGTTCTGAAAATGGGGACTTCTTCCATGGACGGATATGTAAAGTCGGAAGGTATAGCTGGTGCTGGGATCAACGTAGCAGTTTTCGATGTAAATGGGAGACGGAATGCGATCGTTCTCGTAGATGGTAACAATATGGAGAGTGGATTGAGGGAAAAGATACAAGACGAACTATCTGACCTTGTTGATATATCAGAAGTTCACACTACCGACAGCCACGAAGTTAACACGTTGAACAAAGACTACAATCCTGTTGGATTTTCCATGGATCATTCGATAATCATAGATGATGTAAGGAGGGTAACTGAGAAAGCCATATTCGATATAGAGCCTGTACATGTCGGTGTTCATCGAGGCGTATTAAAGAATTTCTCGCTCATGGGTCCTCTCGGAAGCCATAGATTGAATGCTGTAGCCGAATCCGTATATCGCGTAGCTCCGATAGCTGCAGGTATGGCATTTTCCATACAATTTTTGGCAACTTCTTTGATACTGCTATTTCTTTGAAAACTTTTATATCGTGGTCCTTTCTGTGGGTAATATCGCAGACACCGCACCGGTATATTTGGGATAGATCCTCCTGATGGAATGCGCTTACTTCTTAGCCCCGTGGTGTAGCGGTCAATCATTCGGGCCTTTGGAGCCCGAGTCCCCGGTTCGAATCCGGGCGGGGCTATCTTCATTTTATCATGACCTTGTTTTTTATCAGTTATGGTAATGTTGCATATACACAAATCCACGAGTGTTAATTGATGATTAAAAATATACGTATTAAACATAGTAGGTAAATAAATATGATATGTGGAACAATACATGGTTATGTGAATAAACTGTAATTACAAGAGTATAATATAACCAAATTATTATTAGACTATTAAGTTAAGCTATTAATATTTACATTATAAAACACGAATTTCGGTATTGTATAAAATATGCAACTACTAGAGTTATTATAGTATATTAACAAAATTAACAATAACGTCAAACCTACAAATTATATACATAATAATTAAACATACGGTATTGCATTATCTAAGAATTACCAAGATTTTTGTCTTTTTTTCATAAAATACCTATTTACGGTTGCAGACCCTAGGGTCATCAGCTGAAAAATACCGTTTTAGAGCATTTT